>SVCP01000087.1 GCA_015058295.1 Anaerofustis stercorihominis | reverse complement strand
TCAGAGATCATATGCCACGGTCTGTCGTGCAGATCGGCGATCACGGCAATTGAAAGAGCTTTTGGAATATTTGCTTTGATTCTGTATTCGGTAATTACCATACTGTAAAACTTCCTTATCATATTTCATAAAATATTTTTTCGCAAATGTTAGAATACCCTGTTAACAAAATATAAAAAATTGCCATTCATAAAAAAGGTGTATGTGACTATAATAATAGCAGAGCCGCACAAGACGGTTCGATTGAATATAGATAGATAAAAATTCAAAACTTGAATTAACGAGGAGAAATAAAATGTCTAAGAATAGTTCAAATCTCGTTCCCGACGCAAGGGAAGCACTTGAAAAGTTTAAGATGGAGACCGCAAGCGAAGTAGGCGTAAACCTTAAGCAGGGCTATAACGGTGACCTCACTTCCCGTCAGGCAGGATCTATCGGCGGTCAGATGGTCAAGAAGATGATCGAGAAGTACGAGAACGATCTTAAGAACGGCAACAGATAAATATTTTTTCATCCTTTTTGTCCCGATGAATTAAAGTTCGGGAGATAATTTTTAAAATGCGCAAAAGAACCGCCGTGTGATATACGACGGTTCTTTTTTTTGCAAAACTATTGACAAAAATCAAATTCAATGATATCATAATGATATCAAAATAATTCGGAGGGTTACATATGACTGAAAAAATTCTTTCAAACAGAAAAAACGGAATGCTTGCACTGTTTCTCACTATTATCGGCCTTGTTGGTTCAATAGTGGCAATAGTATTCGGCGGCATAATTCTCGATGGGGGCGGACTTCCGATACTTTTTATTGCAGGTTTAATAGTATTATTTATAGGCTGGATACCGCTTCTCGGACTTAAGGTTCTTAAACCTCAGGAGGCACTGGTACTTACACTTTTCGGCAAATATGTCGGCACACTTAAGGGGGATGGCTTTTATTACGTAAATCCTTTTTGCGTTGCGGTAAATCCCGCTTCAAGAACAAAACTCAGTCAGAGCGGCGATGTAAAATCTGTTTCCATAGCAGGCGTTTCTGCAAACGGTACTGCAATGAACGTTGAAATACCCGAAAAAAAGCTTTCACTTAAAATAATGACACTCAACAACAGCAGACAGAAGATAAACGACTGCCTCGGAAATCCCATAGAAATAGGAATTGCTGTAACCTGGAGGATAGTTGACACGGCAAAAGCGGTTTTCAACGTCGATAACTACAAGGAATTTCTTTCTCTTCAGTGTGACAGCGCACTCAGAAATATAGTAAGAATATACCCTTATGACGTTGCTCCTAATGTTGATACAACAGGTGACGGTGTAGCGGATGAAGGAAGCCTTCGCGGTTCAAGCGAAATAGTTGCTGCGCGCATACGCGATGAAATACAGCTTCGTGTCGATGAGGCGGGAATTGAAATTGTGGAAGCACGTATAACCTATCTGGCATATGCGACAGAGATAGCTGCGGTAATGCTTCAGCGCCAGCAGGCATCCGCAATTATCGATGCAAGAAAGATGATAGTGGATGGTGCGGTAAGTATGGTAGAGATGGCTCTCGACAGACTTAAAGAAAATAACGTCGTTGAACTCGATGACGAGCGAAAAGCGGCAATGGTATCAAATCTTCTTGTTGTTCTCTGCGGAAACCGTGACGCACAGCCGATAGTAAATTCCGGCAGTCTGTATTGATATGGGTGATAATCAGAAAAAACAGGTCCCTCTTCGCCTTTCGGCGAAGCTGTACGATGAGATCGCAGCATGGGCGGAAGATGATTTCAGATCTGTCAACGGACAGATAGAATATCTTCTTACCGAATGTGTCAAACGCAGAAAAAGAGGGAAGAACAGCGAAAACAGTTAAAAATAAAAAACAGCCGTATAAGGCAGTTCCAATAAGAAAGCATAGATTTTGGGAGGTATACTTCGGTATACCTCCCAAAACGCATATAGCCATTTTAGGGGCTGTGTTTTCTTGTTTTGGACTGCCTTAGGGAGTAGTCCAATAAAACAGTATAATAATGTTTTCGGGAAATCGGCAAATTTAATTATGCAGCTTTTACGTTCATAATGTTAAAAAGTAAATTGGCGATATCAACCTGACCTCGACCAAATTGGATGGTGGTTAAAAATCACATCGCTGCAAGTTGCGGAGAAGTGGATAAGACGACTTCGACACAAGTTGTATCAAAGTTAGATTTACAAAAAATAAGGCACTAACTTTTTCGGTTAGTGCCTTGCGCAGTATTATATCGGTTTTGATTTTTCACGATCTTGTATTAAACAGAACAGAAATGGCAGTTCCCTTGTTCAGTTCACTTTCTACAGTGATTTTTCCGTGATGATACTGTACGGCGTGCTTCACAATAGACAGTCCCAGACCGGTGCCACCGGATTGCTTGGAATGACTTTTATCCACGCGATAGAAACGCTCAAATACTTTTTCCTGATGCTCGTGAGAGATACCGATACCGGTGTCCTGAACGCTCAACAGAACCTCACTGTTCTTCTGAACAATGGATACTTTTACACTGCCGCCGTGAGTATTATACTTAATGGCATTGTCGCAGAGATTGTAAATGATCTCATACAGCAATCTGCGAACACCATTGACAACACCGTCATCGCCGGTCACTTCCATAGAGACATCTTTTAGCTTGGCAGCGTCTGCAAGTGTTTCACAGACTTCCTCGGAAAGAACTTTGAGAGAAACATCTTCATGGGGCATTTCTGTTCCTTCATCCAATTCAGACAATCGGATAATATCGTCGATCAGAAAGACCAAGCGAGATGCTTCCTTGCGGATATGACCTACAAAACGGGGAACATCTTCGGCTTTTACAATTCCATTTTCCATCAATTCAGCAGAGCCTATGATGGATTGTAGCGGCGTTTTCAATTCGTGGGACACATTGGCTGTGAACTCCTGACGGTGCTTTTCTGCGTTCACCTGATCGGTAACATCAAAGGCGAGGATCACCATGCCGTGACTGTTGCCGTCAAAATCAATGCGGCTCAAATCGAATTGATACTCTCTGCCATTTTCTTTGGCACGGAAATCGGAGTGTCCCTGTAACTTTGCTTCCTCCAGAGTCCGTCGCATATTCTGCTTGCGATCTATGGTAAGAAAATCTTCTCCTACGCAGGCAATACCGGCTCCAAACAGTGTTCTTGCCGCAGGGTTGATGCTAATGATCCTGCCCATGCTGTCCAGAAGGACAAGGCCTTCTTTCATGTTGCCGGTAATCTGCTCAAACTCATCCTGTTTACGCTTC
>SVCP01000086.1 GCA_015058295.1 Anaerofustis stercorihominis | reverse complement strand
TCGCAATTCGTGAAGGTGGCAGAACAGTAGGTTCAGGCGTAGTTACAGAAGTAATCGAATAATTATTTTCATAAAAGAGAGGCTTTGCCTCTCTTTTTTATTATTGTATCCCGGTAATGCTCTCCGAAGAAATTTATTATTAAATTCAATAATCCTCAATAAATGAGCAGTGCTTATTGTGAAATACGAAAAAAACATTGTTAAAATGTGATAAATATCGAAAAAACATCACGGTCGAAGTGCGTATTATATTGACAATTTTATTGATATATGTTATACTGCCGTAGGCAAGCTGATAGGAAGTAACGAGTCAATATGCTACATTAAGGTCAGGCTTGTTTTAAATTGCAGGACTCACATTCATCCTTTTCGGCTGTATGAGGAGTATCTGTATGCATAATCGGCTATTTCGAGTACAGCCCGTGCTGTGCTTGTTTTTTTGTTTTCAGAACAAATGTAATATCAGGCAGCAATCAAAATAAATTCATATACAGAAAGTGAACCGTATGGAAAGAAAAGTTGGTACTATATCAAGAGGTATCCGTGGCCCTATTATCAGGGAAGGTGATGACCTCGTAACAATTGCCGTTGACAGCGTATTGGAAGCTGCCGAAAGTGAAGGATTCGAGCTCAGAGACAGAGATGTTATCGCTCTTACGGAATCGATCGTTGCCAGAGCTCAGGGCAATTATGCTTCTGTTGATCATATTGCGGCTGATGTAAGGGAAAAACTTGGTGGTGGTACGATCGGCGTTATATTCCCGATTCTTTCCCGCAACCGTTTTGCAATTTGCCTTAAAGGTATTGCAATGGGAGCAAAAAAAGTAATTCTTATGCTCAGTTACCCCGGTGATGAAGTCGGAAATGCTCTTATCAGTTACGATCAGCTCGATAATGCAGGTATCAACCCGTATTCCGATGTTCTTACACTTGAAAAATATCGTGAGTTGTTCGGAGATACAAAGCATGAATTTACGGGGGTTGACTATGTTCAGTATTATTCTGACCTTGTGACAGAGGCAGGTGCAGAAGTTGAAATTATTTTTGCTAATCAGGCAAAGACGATTCTCGATTATACAGATTCTGTAATCACATGTGATATCCATACAAGACAGAGAACAAAACGCATCCTTAAAGAAAACGGGGCTAGAGTTGTGTGTGGTCTTGATGATATTCTTACAAGTTCCGTAAACGGAAGCGGATTCAATGAAAAATACGGTCTTCTCGGTTCAAACAAATCAACTGAAGACAAAATCAAGCTTTTCCCGCAGGAATGCACAGATATGGTGGAAGCTATTCAGGAAAAGATCCTTGAGAAAACAGGAAAGCATGTTGAAGTCATGGTTTATGGAGATGGTGCATTCAAAGATCCTCAGGGCAAAATCTGGGAGCTTGCGGATCCGGTAGTCTCCCCTGCTTTCACTAAAGGACTTATCGGAACGCCGAATGAACTTAAGCTCAAATACCTTGCAGATAATGACTTCAAGGATCTCAGCGGTAAAGAGCTTAAAGATGCGATTTCTGACAGAATCAAGGCAAAAGAATCAAACCTTGTAGGAAATATGGCGTCTCAGGGAACTACACCCAGACAGCTTACAGACCTTCTCGGCTCACTTTGTGACCTTACAAGTGGTTCAGGTGACAAAGGTACACCGTTTATCCTTATCCAGGGATATTTTGACAATTATACAGATCAGTAAATTAAAATATAAGAGGTCATATAGCAATGACCTCTTTATTTTTTTATTTATTTGCGATTTTGTAAGCCTTGTCCGGATAATTTGTTATGAGAGTGTCTGCTCCACACATAATGCAGTATCCGAGTGTGAATACAGTATTAGGAGTATATGTATTCACTTCATAGCCTGCATTTTTTATTTCCTTTGTCTGCGATGGAGTAAGGGCAAGATAGCTGTAATTCATTGCATCTGCCTTGTGTTTGCGCAGATATTCCGTGGGATTTTCTATTTTTTTCCTGTTGAGAAGTCCCGTTCTTAACTTCGGATCGATCTCTTTTGATAAAAGCATGGCTTTATGATCGAATGATGACAGCAATGTTTTTGAACTAAGTCTATACTCATGAATTTTTTCAATTACAGCCTCTTCGATGCCCGGATACTTGTCACTTCCCGCTTTTATCTCGATATTGATCTCTTTTCCGCTCTTTTTTACGAGGGAAAGAACCTCATCAAGTGTAGGGATATACTCGTCTTTGAATTTTTCTCCGAACTTTGCCCATGCGGAAAGTTTTCTGAGTTCTTCGTAAGTCAGATCTTTTATCTGTCCCTGTCCGTTTGTTGTACGGTCTACGGTTTCGTCATGAATTACAACAAGCTTTTTATCTTTTGATAAATGAACATCAATCTCTATTCCGTCACACGGATACTCAAACAATGCCTGTGAGATCGCTGTAATTGTATTTTCAGGCGCATATCCGCTTGCACCTCTGTGAGCATATATTTTCACTTAGTTAAGTCCTTTCATACTCAAAGAGATTCTGTTTCTCTTCAGATCAACTTCAATCACTTCAACATTTACGATATCTCCGACAGAAACCACATCGAACGGATCTTTAATGTATTTATCGCTGAGTTTACTGATGTGTACAAGCCCGTCTTCGTGGACTCCAATATCAACAAAAGCACCGAAGTGAGTAACATTTCTTACTGTTCCCGAAAGTTTCATACCTTCTTTCAGATCTTTAATATCGGTTACATCACTTTTGAGCAGGGCTCTTTCAACAACTTCACGAGGGTCTCTTCCGGGCTTTTTCAGTTCTGTTACGATGTCATTAAGTGTATAAATTCCTACACCTGTTTTTTCTGATACTTTTTTTATATCATCATCCGTAATTTTGTTTGCGGCACTGACAACAGTTGTGCTGTCGAGATTATCCGCACCGACCTGTCTGAGGAGTTCCATTGCTGCGTTATAACTTTCCGGATGGACACCTGTATTATCGAGAATATTACTGCTTGTGGCAACACGGATAAATCCCGCACACTGTTCATATGCTTTTGCACCTATGCCTGAAACTTTTTTCAGCTCTTCCCTTGTCTTCAGTCCGCCGTTTTCTTTTACATATTCATAAATTGCGTTTGCAGTTCTTGTATTGATGCCTGAAACGTAAGAAAGAAGCGGAACGGATGCGGTGTTAACTTCTACACCGACTGTATTTACAGCATCTTCAACGATCCCGTCAAGAGCTTCTGCAAGTCTTTTCTGATTTACATCATGCTGGTATTGTCCTACACCGATATGTTGAGGTTCGATCTTTACGAGTTCGCTCAACGGATCCTTCAGCCTCTGTGCGATAGAAATTGCACCCCTGAGAGAAACATTAAGCTCG
>SVCP01000022.1 GCA_015058295.1 Anaerofustis stercorihominis | reverse complement strand
CGTATTTCCGCGAAAGAGCGAGAACACGCCGAAAAGATCGACAGAATTTCCGCAGGGAAGTTTGTCGATTACGCAGGCGGGGGTGAGCTTGCCTTGCCTACGAAAATTTATACTGCGTATAGTATTGATATGTAATTATGCTTAAAAATAAAAAGCACTTTTGTATAAAGTGCTTTAAATATGCATCTTGATTTTAAAATTTCCCTCTGAGTTCAACAACTTTTCCGCAGATTTCCACAGGGAGATTTATTATTTCTCTGTTTGTGAAGAATTTTGCAGGGTATGCTTCATTGAATGGAATGAGAGTTATTCCATCCTCGTGTTTTGATATTTTCTTTATTGTTGCATCATCTCTGCCTACGGTAACCACTGCAATTTCTCCGTCACTGACATCGCTTTGTTTTTTTACAATGACGATATCTCCTTCAAGCATTCTCGGGCTCATACTGTCTCCTTTTATTCGTAGAGCGAAATATTCACCGGTCTTTGCCATTGATGCGGGAATATATTCCCTTCCGAGTATATCTTCGACTGCTTCTGTTGGAACTCCTGCACGGACAGATCCCAGAATCGGAACAGAAATTTCTTCACTGTTTACATCGGAAATGTCTTTGCCCAACAATATATCATAACTTACATCAAATACTTCCGCAATTTTTTGGAGCATCGTCATAGTTGGTGTTGATGAACCGTTTTCCCAGCGGGATATCGTTGAACGCTCCACATCGAGCATCTGGGCAAGGGTTTCCTGATTCATTTTGGCTTTAAGTCTCAGTGCTTTTATGATCTGTGCAAACATTTTTTTCTCCTTTTAATTTATTCTATCAGTATTTTTTTCTTTCTACAATAAAATTACTGAATTTTCTGCGGGAGATTTACGATGTTTTCAGTGAATATATTTTTTGGATATATTGTCATCTCAAAACAAAAGAGATCCGAAACCGAATCTCTGTATTGTTAATATATAAATTGTCTTTATCTTTCAATCCACTGGATAGCAACGCAGAAAGGACCGCCTTGCGTTACGAATGCGGGGCTCAGTTCAAGAACTCTGACTTCGCACTTTGGAAGAGCTTGATTGAGCATTTCCACTGCCTTCTGGGCATCTTTCGGTGTTCTTGCATGAGACACATAAATAATATGTCTTTCATCAAGCTTTCTCACTTTTACGAGATGTTCTATAACGACGCCGAATGCAGATGACATTGTTCTCTTTACGCCGAATTTGTCGAGCTGTCTGCCGTCAGGTGTCTGTGTCATGATCGGTTTAAGCTTTAATATAGAACCGAGAGTTGCTGCCATTGGTGTGAGTCTTCCGCCTCTTCTGAGGAAGTCAAAGTCCTGCGGAATAAGGAAAGATTCCTGATGGTCAATTGCATATTCGAGCCATGAGAGGATTTCTTCTTTTGTGGCTCCGTTATCTTTCATTTCCTGTGCTTTTTCTACCATATATTTGTGAGGTCCGCACAGTGTTTTTGAGTTGATGACAGTTACTCTGTCTTTGTTTGCAACGCTTTCTCTTGCACCGCAAGCGCTCTGATATGTACCAGAAAGGCCGTCTGCCATTGAGATGTTGATAATATCATCATCTGCATATTTTTCAAATGTTTCGATTACTTCACCTACAGGCGGCTGTGATGACTGGGGATGAAATCCTTTTGCGATTTCTCCGTAAAAATGATCCATATCCATAAGGAGGTCTCTGCCATGTGTATCATTGATGCTTACACAAAGGGGAAGGGCAACGAAACCTGCCTTTTCAGCTTCTTCACGGGTATATAATGTTGATGAGTCTGTTATAATCTGTACCATACACTTCTCCGATTTTATTTATATTCAATCTAATATAGTTTCGCTTGTTTTTACGTATAAGTCAAGCTTTTTTTCGACAAAACCTGCGTATGTGTCGAAATTTTTCCGTTTTTAGACAGCTTGTCTAAAGTTTTGGCAAAACCTGTAAATTAACTTTCTTACAAAGGCTTTTCCAGGAGAACAAGATTTACTCCTTTTATTCCATTAAATTCGCAGGAAACAA
Organism: Anaerofustis stercorihominis; assembly: GCA_015058295.1. GTDB lineage: Bacteria > Bacillota > Clostridia > Eubacteriales > Anaerofustaceae > SVCP01. The sequence continues at coordinate 23,929 of SVCP01000022.1, read as the reverse complement.
TTCCGATTTCTTTGTATCCGAGAGTCTTGTAAAGATTTCTTGCTGTGGTATTTTTTTCGTTTGTATCGATGCGAAGACTGATACATCCGTTTTCTCTTGCATACTGTTCATAAAATGCGGCAAATGCCTTTGCATAGCCCTTTGATCTGTGCGACGGAGACACAACCAGCGTGTGCATCACCATTACCTTTTCATTTTCAGCAGGATATTCCCATTTACCTTCAGCATACATCTCATCCTGTATTTTGTTTATCCTTGCGGAAGCGACGATTATTCCATCGACTTCCATAACGAACAGTTCATCATTATCCACAGATTTTTCTGCGGTTTCTTTTGTAGGATAGATACCTCTTATCCAGCCGATGGTACTTTTTCCTTCTTCTTCGAGTGTGTGAATATCTTCATATATGCATGTTACAGCATTTATATCATCAACGGTTGCTTTCCTGATCATAATTCCTCCATATGTTCTGATATATGATTATAATAACATATATACGGGTTTATGGCAAATGAGTGCAGAGACTAAAAAATATACAGGCATAAAGTTTGAATAATTTGCTATATTGTGTTATACTGAATAAATCTTACAGAATAAATGAGGCATATTATGGCACATACAAATTCATTTGTGAAAATAAATACTGCCAATTTACGGCATAATTACAATAAAATAAAGGAACTTGCAGGTGATAAAAGGATCATTTCCATAGTCAAGGCAGACTCTTATGGTCACGGAAGCGTAGAATGTATGAAAGTTCTTTCAGAAATGGGATGTGATTTTTTTGCGGTTGCGAACATATACGAAGCTCTTGCAATAAGACAAAATAACCCTTCCGCAGATATTCTAGTTCTCGGATTTATTGATGAAAGCGACATTGACGAAGCTGTGGAAAATAACATATCCCTTTGTCTGTATAACATTGACTTTGCAATAAAAGCCGACGAAATTTCAGCAAAGCTTGGAAAGCCTGCAAAGCTTCACATAAAAATCAATACGGGAATGAACCGACTTGGTTTTTCCGTTAAGAATATCGAAAAATCCGCAAAACTCCTTGCCGGACTGAAAAACGTACAGTATACAGGCATATTCAGCCACTTTTCGACCGCAGACGAAGAAGACCTTTCTTACACTGAAAAGCAATATGAGAATTTCCTCACTGCCCTTGATGCTGTAAGAAACGAGGGGATTTATCCTGAGATTATTCATATTCAGAACAGCGCAGGTATCTGTATTTCCGACAAGATTGATTTTGCTGAAACTACGGCAGTGCGCCCGGGCATCATACTTTACGGTCTGAATCCTTCCGATGTTCTTACCGGTTTCGGATTCCGCCCCGTAATGAGCTTTTATGCAAAAGTCGCAAATATTTTCCGTATGGGTGAAGATGAAGCTGTCAGCTACGGACGAAGGTTTACTTCGGGAAAAAGCATGCGTGTTGCTGTTGTATCGGCAGGATATGCTGACGGATATCACAGAGCTCTTTCCAACAAAGCAGATGTGCTTATAAATGGTCATCGTTGCAGGATTCTGGGGAGTGTATGCATGGATATGATGATGGTGGATGTTACTGACTGTGCTGACATCAGAGTCGGTGATACGGTCCAGCTTTTCGGAGAAGATATTCTGGCTGATGAGCTGGCATCTCTGGCGGGCACAATCAATTATGAGCTTTTGTGCGCCGTATCGAAGAGGGTCGAGAGAATATATATAATTTGACTTATTTGACAAGTTTTTACTTGCCGGGGTCCTTCTTTAAATTAAGGAAGGACTTTTTGTTTTGTATGAAATCTATTGACGGAAAAAAATGTGAATGATAAAATATAGCCTGTATTTTATAACAAGGAGCAATTATGAGAAAGAATTTCGGAAATAAACCGGCAGTATATCCTCTTCCGGTGCTTATCATCGCAACATATAACGAAAACAACACAGCAAACGCCATGAACGCAGCCTGGGGAACAGTTGCCGATACTGACAGGATCGCAATATACGTCTCTCAGGGACATAAAACAATGAAAAATATAATGGAAAGAAAAGCTTTTACCGTCAGTATTGCAGATAAATTTCATGTGAAGGAAGCGGACTATCTCGGCATCGTATCCGGAAATAAAATCGACAACAAACTCGAAAAATGCGGCCTTCATGCAACGAAATCCGAATTTGTTGATGCACCGGTAATCGATGAGCTTCCGCTTTGTATGGAATGTAAATTCGTGAGCTATGATACTGAAAGCGAACTTCTCATCGGGGAAGTTGTGAACCTCAGCATTGATGAAAGGATCCTTGATGAAAACGGAAACGTGGATATCGCTAAATTCGCTCCCGTTGCATTCGATACACTGAACAAAAGCTATGTGGTTCTCGGGGAAAAGGTCGGAGATGCATTTTCCGACGGAAAAGAATTCAGATAAGGGGAGAAAATGTTAAATCTTATCCTTGCAATAATGTCAAGCTCCCTTATTTCCGTAATAATGAGAGTGAGCGAAGGGAAAGTAAAGGAAAATTCCGTTGGGATGCTTATGGTGAATTACGTAATGTGTTCCATCGTCGGCGGAATGTATATGGGTTTTGAAAATGCATTTCCACATACGGAAGGCATTGCCCTTACCCTCGGAATGGGAGTATTCAACGGATTTTTGTATCTTGCTGGCTTTATGCTTATGCAGATAAATGTAAGAAAAAACGGCATAGTTCTCTCAAGTGTGTTTTCAAAACTCGGACTCCTTGTGCCGATGGTCGTTTCTGTCATCATCTTCCGTGAAAGACCGGAAATCATTCAGATAATCGGATTTCTGATCGCTGTGGGAGCAATAATTCTTATTAATTCTGATCCCGATGCACCGAAAGGAAAATTCGGAGGAACTCTTATTCTCGGTCTTCTGGTGGGTGGAATTTCCGATACAATGAGCAAAATATTCGAACAGGTGGGAAACGATGCTCTTTCGGATCAGTTCCTGTTTTATACATTCCTGTTCGCTCTTGTATTCTGCATAGGAATAATGCTATATAAAAAAGAGCGTCCCGGAAAGAATGAGATACTCTTCGGTCTTATGATCGGTGTGCCGAACTACTTTTCCTCCAGATTTCTTCTTGCATCGCTCAGAAGCATTCCTGCGGTTATCGTATATCCCACATATTCTGTCGCAACACTCATCGTAATCACACTTGCCGGTGTTGTTATTTTCAGAGAATCTTTGGGAAAAAGGCAGTGGAGCGCGCTTGTACTTATTATGATCGCCCTTGCGCTTCTGAATATATAGTATGAACAAGGAACTTGACATAGATTCTGCCCTCGGTATAAGAACATCGGGACGGGTGGATTCTCACGCAGATGTGCATCATCATCCTTACGAAGCCACTCCTTATGAAGTCCTCGACAGGATCATTGACGGCGGATACATAGACGGAAATGACATTCTTGCGGATATGGGATGCGGAAAGGGAAGAGTGAGTATCTATTTATCCCTCAGAACAGGTTGTAAAAGTATCGGCATCGAATACAATAAAGAACTATATGAAACCGCAATTGATAATCTTCACTACAGCGGGGTGAAAAACGTAAGTTTTGTTTATCTCGATGCTGCAAAATATAAGATAACGGACGAGACTTCATTTTTCTTTTTCAACCCGTTTGCGGATAATATTTTCCGCAGTGTACTGAACAATATAATTATGTCATATTATGAAAATCCCAGAGAGATGAAATTATTTTTCTACTATCCCGACGACAGCTATCTCGCCATTCTGAGAAATACGGACGAGCTGTCTTTTGTTGCTGATATAGACTGTGGCACAGACACTGACCGCAGGGAATATGTTGCGGTGTACAAAATTGAAATTCTTAAAGACTAAAGAATACAGCCATCGGAAATTCCGATGGCGTTTTTTATCATTCAGTCAAAAATTACATCAGTAACCGCATTCAGGTTGTCTATGATGAATCTTTGAGCTTCTTTTGTGTAGAGTACTGCTGTATAATCTCCGGAGGGGCCGTTTCTCTCTTCTGTGATAATTCCGAAACGTCTTCCCATATCTGTGGGGAGTTTTCTTTTTTTTCCGTCAGAGAGGACTTCTTCTCTGAGAAATTCAATGTCAACGAGCCATTTTGTGATCTTTGTGAAAGACAGTGAACTTTTTTCGGAAGTATCCGTCAGGTAATTGATTCTTTTGGTAATCTCTGTAATTCCGACAGGTTCATCGCTGTATGAAAAAGCGGCGAGCTCCTTGTTATTTATAAAAAACGGAGGAAGTTTCCTTGCGGTCTTTGCTACTTTTCCTCCATTGTCGATCACTTTGCCAAGAATATCGGAAACATAATGCAGACATCGGGAGATCCTTACGTTATTTATTACCTCTCCTTCGTCTATCGGAGTGTTGTCAAGGGGATTTATGCCTTTTGCAAGCATATCTATGTATTGTTTCGCTCTGAGTAACGTTTCGTAATCGTTCATAAATATCCTCCGTATATACTTTTATTTTAGTTTGTTGCATATGATTTGTCAATAAATGCCCGTCATAGGCTGAAGTATGCTGTTATAAAAGCATTTTAATATTAAACTTCTCAATCTTTTTTGATGCCGTGCAATTTTTGTTTGTTTTTCTCAGCTTATAATGGTAGAATGATAATGACTATAAAATTCATAATGATAAATTCAGGAGGAATTATGAACAGAGAACGTTTGGGAAGCAGAATAGGCTTTATACTTCTCAGCGCAGGCTGTGCTATCGGATGCGGTAACGTATGGAAGTTCCCGTGGATGGCAGGACAGTACGGCGGAGGAGGTTTTGTGCTTGTATACATTATCTGCCTTATCGTATTGGGTCTTCCCGTAATGACAATGGAATTTGCGCTCGGAAGAGCGGCGCAGGCAAGCCCTGTAAAAATGTATCAGAAGCTTGAAAAGAAAGGGCAGAAATGGCACATACACGGCTATCTGGCACTTTTCGGTAACCTTTGCCTTATGGCATTTTATGCGGTTGTTGCAGGATGGATCATCTATTACTTCGTAAGTTTCCTTACAGGAACAACGAGTGATCTCGGATTTGTGAATATGATTCTCAATCCTACACTCAATATGGTTTACATGAGTATCGTAGTGGTTGTAGGCTTCGGTGTATTGTGCTTCAATCTTCAGGGCGGACTTGAAAGAGTTACAAAATATATTATGGTTGCTCTCTTCGTTCTTATGATCGGTCTTGCTGTTTACAGTGCAACGATGTCCGGTGCAGGCGAAGGTCTTAAATTCTATCTCCTTCCGGATTTCTCCAAAATAAACGGTGAAGTTATCGTAGGTGCAATGAATCAGGCATTCTTCTCACTTTCTCTCGGTATCGGTTCAATGGCTATTTTCGGAAGCTATATCGGAAAAGAACGTTCACTCATGGGTGAATCCATCAATGTAATCATTCTTGACACAGCAGTAGCTCTTCTTGCAGGATTTATTATCTTCCCGGCATGCTTTACATACGGTGTTGAAGTAAATTCCGGTCCTAACCTTCTTTTTGACACAATGGCAACTGTATTCAACAATATGAAGGGCGGAAGAATCCTCGGAACCCTCTTCTTCCTGTTTATGGTATTTGCCGCTATGTCAACGGTATTTGCCGTATTTGAAAATATCCTTGCCTGTGTAAGAGAACTTACCGGCTGGTCACGCCCGAAAGGCTGTATCGTCTGCGGTCTTGTAGTGTTTGCTTTTGCAACCACATCGGCACTCGGTTTTTCAGTATGGTCTGGATTTGTCCCGTTTGCTGAAGGAACAGGCTGGTTTGATGTATGGGATTTCATCGTAAATACAAACCTTCTCCCGATAGGATCAGTTATCATAGCACTTTTCTGTACAAGTAAAAAGTTCGGCTGGGGCTGGGATAACTTTGTTAAAGAAGCAAACTCAGGCGAAGGCCTCAAAGTTCAGGACTGGATGAAACCGTTGTTCGCGTATTTTGTTCCGGTAGTCGTTACATTCATCTATGTATACGGTCTTACTGCCTGGAACTGGGGTTGATGCGAAATTAATAAAAGAGACCTTACGGTCTCTTTTTTATTTGAAAAGTCCGGTGTGTTTAGCCATTGTTTTTGATGTATTCAGAGGCTCTTTTTGCCGCAAGCCGCAGAGTATTTACATTTTCTTTGCGGATATGCTTGTCGGTTTTGGGAACGACTTTTTCGAGCAGTACATTATCCGGGGCATTTATGATGTTTTCGGGTTGAAGAAGCTCTTCTATTTCCTGAAGGCCGAAAAATTCTTCCCCTTCAGACCAGTCATGTTTGTTGAACGGGCAAACATCCTGGCAATCATCACATCCGCAAATCCAGCTTTTCAGCTGAGAGGGAGAAATTCCTTCGGGAATATTTTCTCCCGCAAATGTATTCAGATTGGATACGCATGTTGCCGGATTCATCATATATTCGTCAGAAAGTGAATGTGTCCCGCAGATATCTCTGCAAAGCGAACAGTTCGGCGGACATGGCTTGAGACTGATATTATGGGTATATCTGCATTTTTTGTCGATAATATACCCTTCCATTTCGTAAAAAGATCCCTTTTCCGAATAGAAGAAATTATTTTTCCTGAATATGCCCATTCCCGCTTCGACAGCTGCATGTCTGAGGGGAAACATATATCCGGGGGATGCATCTTCACCTCCGGAAAAGCAAATATCATTTTCGGAAAACCATTCTTCGAATCTGATTCTGTTTTTGTGTTCCGGACTGCCGTGTGCGGTATGTACTGACAACATGTATGCCTTTGCATATTTTTTCTGCAGTGACTGTGGATAGCGGTATTTGCCCATATAATTTATACAGACGATTACCGATTCTGCCCATGGATAGATTTCTTTTATCTTCGAAAAATTTTTCATCCATCTGTATGACTGTTCGCTTTGAGGTATCTTTTCTGTACGTAAGGCAAGTCTTTCTTCGAATTTTTCAATGTTCAGTTCGTCCAGAGGGAGTATTGCACAATTGTCAAACCCGCATTCTATTGCCATGTCATATATTTTTTGCGATAATGCTGTATTTATCATATTTCTCCTTTTATGAATCCACAAATATAAACCGGACTGCGTTATATAAGGCAGTCCCCAATGGTTTTATTTTATGACGTTTTTATCCGAGATACGCTACTACTTCAACTTCTACTTTGAATCCGAGTGGAAGGTCTTTTGCCGCAACGCAGCTTCTTGCAGGCTTTGTTGTGAAATATTCTGCGTAGATAGCGTTGAACGCTGCAAAATCATTCATATCCGCGAGGAAACAGGTTGTCTTTACTACTTTTGTGAAGTCGATTCCCGCTTCTTCAAGGAGAGCTTTGATGTTTTTCATTGTCTGAAGAGCTTCTGCTTCGATTCCGCCTTCAACAACTTTTCCTGTTGCGGGGTCAATTCCACCCTGGCCTGAGAGGAAGAGCATATTTCCTGCGATGATTCCCTGTGAATACGGGCCGATAGCAGCAGGAGCCTTTTCTGTATTGATAGCTTTGATAGTCATGATATTACTCCTTTGAGTTTATATTCTTATGATATTATAAATGAATCTTATGTTTTTTACAACATTCTTCGGCATGAAAAGAGGATTTGTCTTATACCGAGAAATGAAGTCCTTATTTTCTGATTTTTTAATTATGCAGCTTTGGAGAAATAAAAAAATCTCCGACAGGACGACCCCTGCCGGAAACTTCCATTTGATAGATAGAATTATGGAAAAGAATTTATTCTGTCATAGAAGGTTGTTGATCTCCCTGCCCGCGAGCGCCGTTGTTCAGGCGGACATTCGTTCATCGTGTTGTTTTCCGGTCTTCCTGCCGGGAAGCCGGGTGGTGTCCGTTTTTTGATTCTCCTTTGAGCGAAATTTGCCGATCTCACTCTATTTGCTTAAAGATGTTTTTATTGCCGTAGGAACATCTTCCGTGTATAAAGTTTAGCATTTTCGGTATATTTATGTCAATGTACCCATAATACGATAAAAGTTGCGAAAATTCTGTATTATTCGTATCGTCGATTCATAAAAAAGGCAAATTTTGTATACTGCATATAAAAATACAGACAATTACTGAAGAAAAAGACGGCGGAGATATTGTTTTGAGTGGTTTTATGGTGTAAAATCTTACTTATGAGAATTTCGGATATATGGGACAGATTAATTTCATATTCACATACCAATGAGCTGTTTTTCGAAGGGAGCAGGATCATTGCCGCGCTTTCCGGCGGAAGCGATTCCATGCTTATGCTCAGAATACTGTACGAATTTCATAAAAAAGGATATATATCCCTTTATGCGTTTCACCTGAACCATTCACTCAGAGCTGAAGCGGATGAAGAGGAAGCTTTTGTGCGTTCTTATTGCGATAGTCTGGGCATACCTTTAAAGGTGGAGAAAGCTGATATAAGATTATACGCAAAGCAGCACTCCATATCCGAAGAAAGTGCAGGAAGAGAAATCAGATATTCTCTGATGAGAAAACTTAAAGCAGACATCGGATATGATCTTATAGCCACAGCGCATCATGCAGATGATAATGCGGAGACTGTGATAATGCGTCTTGTACGAGGAACATCACTCAACGGTCTTTGTGGAATCGCCCCGAAAAATGATGATATTATCCGCCCGGTATTATTTTTGTCAAAGGACGAGATACTGGAAATATGCGAATGTGAAGATATCCCATATGTGACGGATATGAGCAACTTTGATGACAAATATTTCCGCAACCGCATAAGAAACAATGTCATTCCCCTTCTTAAAGAAGATAATCCGAAGTTCACGGAGGCTGTCCTCAGGACAACGGAGACTCTCCGTGATGTGAGAGATTATCTTGAGAGACAGACCGACAAGGTGGAATTGACTTTCAGGGAAGACAGCATCAGCTGTAATATTGATGATATTCTTTCCGTGGACAGATTTATTGTCTCTTTTGTACTGATGAAGATGTGCCGTATGCTTACCGGCGGGAAAGATATTGCACGGAATCATATACAGAAACTTACAGAACTTGTAATCTCCGGCGATGTAAGGTGGGAGTATCATATTCCGGGAATGTATGTGTATCTGTATGACGGAGTACTGTCTTTCAGTCTGACGGAAAGACAAAATAATAAAAATTCATATGAATACGACATAGAGATCGGCACTGATCAGTATTTTGAGCGGGAAAAAATGCATATCAGCACAAAAATTTTAAAAAAAGATAAAAACTTTTGCATTAATTCCTATATAAAAGCGATAGATTATGATAAAATAAGGGATAGGCTTTTCATAGTATCCAGAAAAGACGGTATGAAGTTTCGTCCGGCAGGCAAAGGAATGACCAAGAAACTCAGCAAGTATTTTTCGGATATGAAACTTCCCATGGCAATGAGAGATATAATCCCCGTTTTTATGTGCGGAGATGATATTGTCTGTGTCGGCGGATATGATGTGGATGAAAAGTACAGGATAACAAAGGATACTCAGAATATACTTACGATAAGTGTAACCTACGAAGGAGAAAACGATAAATGAAACATATGAGAGATGACATCAAAGAAATTTTCCTCAGCGAAGAACAGATTCAGAACCGTGTGAAAGAGCTTGCAGATGAGCTTTGTGAAAAATACAGGGATAAGAACCCGCTGGTTATCTGTGTACTTAAAGGTGCATCTATGTTTATGATGGATATTATCAAGCAGATGGATATACCTCTTGAGATCGATTTTATGGCAGTGTCAAGCTACGGTTCTTCCGACAAATCAAGCGGAGTCGTAAAGATCCTCAAAGACCTTGACAAGCCTGTGGAAGGCAGGGATATGATCATTGTGGAAGATATCCTCGATACGGGACTTACGCTTGATTACATCATCAGACTTCTTTGGGAAAGAAAACCTGAGTCTATCAGCGTATGTGCACTTCTCGTGAAAGAAAAGAAAGAACAGATCAGAAACTTTGAGATAGATTATACAGGTTTTTCCGTAAGAGACGAATTTGTTGTCGGATACGGACTTGATTATAATGAAAAATACCGCAACCTGCCGTACATAGGCGTGTTGAAGGATGAAGTGTATTCACACTAAAATAAATTTACGGTTTGTCAGGAGATAAAATTTGAAAAGAAAGTATCATTTTTCATCATTTTTGCTTTACGCCGCCATACTGATAGGCGCGTATATGTTTATTTCAAGCTCTATGGGTATGGGACTTTTCGGAACATACACGGAAAGAGTGGATTATACAACTCTCACAGAGAGTATTACATCCGGGGAGATAAGCGCTGTTCAGGTTGAAATGGGCAGGAACTCCACCGCATACGTGAAAGCAAAACTTACTACATCCTCGGAAAACGGGGCTGAAGTTTATTATACAGCATATGTTCCTGCTGACAGCTTTGTGTCTTTCCTTGAGGAATATCAGCTTACTGCACCTGCGTCTTTTAAGGTAGAGTATGACATTCTGTCTGAAGACAGCCTTTCAAGCATACTTATGATGGTAATGACTCTCGGGCTTATGCTGATGCTCATTTTCTTCTTCTTCAGCCAGAATTCGTCGTCTTCGTCAGGAGGCAAGATGATGAATTTCGGAAAGAGCAAGGCGAAGTTGTACGGTGCTGATGAAACAAAAGTGTCGTTCAAGGACGTTGCCGGTGCTGATGAAGAAAAGGCGGAGCTCGAAGAGATTGTTGAATTCCTCAAGAACCCCGAAAAATTCCGCAAGCTCGGAGCAAGAATTCCAAAAGGTGTACTTTTGGTAGGTCCTCCGGGAACAGGTAAGACACTCATTGCAAAGGCTACTGCAGGCGAAGCCGGAGTTCCTTTCTTCTCCATCAGTGGATCGGATTTTGTTGAAATGTTCGTTGGTGTGGGTGCATCAAGAGTCAGGGATCTGTTCGATTCTGCAAAGAAAAATGCCCCATGTATCGTATTTATCGATGAAATCGATGCTGTGGGCCGTCAGAGAGGTGCAGGTCTCGGAGGCGGTAATGACGAAAGGGAACAGACTCTTAATCAGCTTCTCGTAGAAATGGACGGTTTTGAAGCCAATACGGGAATTATTGTTATTGCAGCTACAAACAGAAGTGATATTCTCGATCCGGCGCTTACACGTCCGGGCAGATTTGACAGACAGATCGTCGTTCACCTTCCGGATGTAAGAGGCAGGGAAGATATCCTCAAAGTACATTGCAGAAACAAACCTATAGCAAAGACCGTTGATCTTAAGACTATCGCAAGAGCTACATCGGGCTTTACAGGTGCAGATCTTGAAAATCTTATGAACGAAGCGGCGCTTCTTTCAGCAAGAGCAGGCAGAAAAGATATCGGTATGGGCGAGATCAATGAAGCTATCAAGCGTGTTATTGCAGGCCCCGAAAAGAAAAGCAGAGTTGTTACAGCGAAGGATAATAAAATCACAGCAACTCACGAAGCCGGTCATGCGCTTATTGAGCATCTTCTTCCGAACTGTGACAGAGTGTCTGAGATTTCAATCATCGCAAGAGGTATGGCTGCCGGATATACTATCTCACTTCCCGAAAGTGACGACAACCATATGACAAGAGGAAAACTTCTTGATGAGATCACTGCTCTCCTCGGCGGAAGAGCTGCGGAAGCAATCCTTCTTGATGATATCACCACAGGTGCCATCAGCGATATCGAAAGGGCGACACAGATCGCAAGAAAGATGATCACTGCATACGGCATGAGCGAAACACTCGGGCCTATAAGCCTCGAAGGTGACAGTGAGGTGTTCGTTGGAAAAGACCTGATGAAATCAAAAACTCTTTCCGATGATCTTTATGCACTTATCGATGCGGAAACAAGAGCAATCATCGACCGTTGCTACGAAAAAGCAATGAAGCTCATCAGCGAAAATAAAGACAAGATGGATCTTATTGTAAAGCATCTTCTCGAAAGAGAATCTCTCAGCGGCAGAGAATTTGAGATGCTTATGGACGAAGGGGAAGAAGCTATGCTCAGAACATTCCCCACAGGAACAAACTCATGGGATATTTCCATTATCGATGTTCCGAAGAGTTCAAAAACAAAGATCGAACCTATCGTTGATACGGTTGAAGAAGTTCTTCCCGAAGAAAAGATCAGCGAAGCCATGGATGTTCTCAGGGATGCACGTGAAAAGAGCGAAAGTGTAGATTCTGTTGAAGGGCAGACTGACGGTGAAGAAGTTGCTTCTTCCGTTGATGAAAACGAAGGAAATAAATAGATTTTATGCGGTATCGGTATAATAAATCGTTGAGTTTTTGCCGATACTGCATTATATAAATAATTTTGTCATTGCATAAAACACAAATGTTATGTTATACTGTTTTTGTTGCGACAACATTTCGGAGGTGTAATGTGAACACACTTAAATTTCTTTTGGGAATGACAGTCGGCTCAGCTATCGGTTATTCCGCTATGGTACTCAAGGACAAGAAGGTCAGTTTCAATGTTACTGTTACTGATTATGACGATGATTACGATGAATTCGAGGAAGATGACTGCGGATTTGACTGTGAATGCGGAAACTGTATGTGTCAGGACGAATGTGAAGCAATAGACTTCGAGCTTCTTTATGAAGATGACTATATGCAGGAAGGCGAAGTTTTTGATGAAAACGGTGAACCGATTGAGGAAGCCGGAGATATTACAGAATAAAGAGGTAATTTATGAGCAAAAATAACGGAAGCTTCCTTGGCGGCCTTGTGGTAGGTATACTTGCGGGCATCGGTGCAAAGGTTGTCATGGACAACAAGGAAGAGATCATTGAGTTTGCCATTGAAAAAGTAGGCGAAGCAAAACAGGAGATCGCTGAATTTGTGGATTATGCACAGATGAAGATGGAACTTGCGAAAATGGAGATTGAAGACGAATTTGACGAGCTCAAAGAAGAGCTTGAAGAATTATATGAAGATCTTTCTGAAGACGATACGATATATATCGTTGACGAAGATCTTGTTACGGAGTAACTTATGCAGGGTTGGGAGATCGCTCTTATTATAGCGGCGGCAGCATTCGCTCTTGTATGCGGTTATCTTGTTGCCGTATTGTCCCGGCTGAAAAAAACACTGGAAAATGTAAATGCTGTTCTTGAAGATAACAGGGATTCTGTAGCAAAGATAATGGAAAATCTCAATTATACCATTATGGCGGCAGACAGCACTGTGGTAAATGTAAACAGTGTTCTTGATGACAACAAGGAAAGCATCTCATCAATCATCGTCGGTGTTGACGGTACGGTGAAAAATGTCCGTACTGTTACGGAAGATGTGGCTCATGTTACAGGCAAAGTAAACAAAACTGCGGACAATGTTTCGCAGAGTGTGAGCGGAGTGAGTAAGCTGGCCAGAAATCTGAGCGATGACAGTGCAGTTTCATCCGTAAACAACATCAAAAAATACGTTTCTTATGCAAGTATGGGTATTGCCGCAGTGAAAGCACTGAACGAATACAAAGAAATGCGTGCAGAGAAAAAACAAAAGAAAAAAGAAAAAAAACAGAAATAAACAGCCTTTGGCTGTTTGCCGTAAATCGGCATACGCGTAAGTAATACTGTCACGGCTACTGCCGGGACATACATATTATGCAAATTATTATTCCCCGTATAAAGGGGCCAGCGTTGAGCTATGGAGGTATTTATGAAACTTTATGAATCAAAGGACATCAGAAACGTCGCTTTGTTAGGCCATGGCGGCAGTGGTAAGACAATCCTTGCTGAAGCTATGGCGTTCAAAACAAAACTTGTTGACCGTATGGGTAAGATCGAAGACAAATCAACTCTTTCTGACTTCGACAGCGAAGAACAGGCAAGAGGAATGTCTATTTCTCTTTCACTTATCCCTGTGGAATACAAAAACACGAAGATCAACCTTCTTGACACACCGGGTTACTTCGATTTTGTAGGTGAACAGCACAGTGCACTCAGAGTTGCAGATGCTGCTATCATCGTTACAGACGCTAACGGCGGTGTAGAAGTAGGTGCTGAAAAAGCATGGGAAATGATTGCTAAAAAAGGCATCCCGGCTATGATCGTAGTAAACAAATGTGACCGTGAAAACGTAAACTTCGACGACACACTCGAAGCGCTTCAGGGCTTCTTCGGCGAAAAAGCACAGCCGTTCGTTATTCCTGTAAATGCAGGTATCGGCTTCAATGAAGTATGCGATGTAATTTCACAGAAAGCTTTTGCTTATGAAAAAGGCGCAGCTAAAGAAGTTGCAGTTAATGGAGATCTTCAGGGACAGATCGAAGAAATCATGGAAAACATGATGGAAACAATCGCATCCGCAAACGAAGACCTTATGATGAAATACCTCGAAGGTGAAGAACTCACAAAAGAAGAAATCAACGCAGGTATCAAAGACGCTATCCTTGCAAACGAACTCGTTCCGATCTTCTGCATCTCAGCAAACGGCAATGTTGGTGTAGACAAGGTTATGGACGCTATCGTTGAACTTCTCCCGTCTCCGCTCGATGGTGACAGCGAATGTGATCCGGCAGAAGCTACAACAGCATTCATCTTCAAGACAATCTCTGACCCGTATGTAGGTAAGATCTCACTGTTCAAAGTTATGAACGGTACAGCAGTTTCCACAATGGAACTTACAAACATCGACAAAGACAAGAAAGAAAAGATCAACCACATCTATACGATGGCAGGTAAAAAACAGATCGAAGTTGAAAAGCTCGCAACAGGCGACATCGGTGCGTTCTCAAAACTTTCTGATTCTGTAACAAACAACGTACTCGTTGACGGCGGAAAAGATGTTGAAATCGCTAAGATCGATTTCCCGAAATCAAACATCTTTATGGCAATCTCTCCGAAGTCAAAAGGCGACGAAGACAAGCTCGGCAGCGGCCTTGGCAAGATCAAGGAAGAAGATCCGACAGTTTACCTCGAAAGAAACGTTGAAACATCACAGAACCTTATCTATGGTGTTGGTGAAATGCAGATTGAAATCGCTGCAAGCAAGCTCAAATCACGTTTCGGTGTAGAAGTAGAACTCGACACACCGATTATTCCGTACAGAGAAACAATCAAAGGTAAATCTGATGCTGAAGGTAAACACAAAAAACAGTCAGGCGGAAGCGGACAGTTTGGTGTTGTTAACATGAGATTTGAACCGACAGGCGATCCGGCTGTTGAATTCGAATTCGTAGATGAAGTTGTTGGTGGTACAGTACCGCGTCAGTTCATCCCGGCAGTAGAAAAAGGTATGAGAAAAGCTATCCTTAACGGTGTTCTCGCAGGTTATCCGCTTGTAGGTCTCAGAGCAACACTTTATGATGGTAAATACCACCCTGTAGACTCTGACGAAATGTCATTCATCACAGCAGCATCCCTCGCATACAAAGAAGGTATCCCGAAGGCTAAACCGGTACTTCTTGAGCCGGTATACAAGCTCACAATCACAGTACCTGACCGTTACATGGGCGACATCATGGGCGATATGTCCAAAAAACGCGGCAGAATCATGGGTATGGAACCGGTTGGAAACAGACAGGTTATCAGTGCAGAAGCTCCGCTTTCAGAACTCTTCAAATATGCAACAGAACTCCGTTCAATGACACAGGCAAGAGGTTCTTTCGAAATGTCATTTGAAAGATACGAAGAAGTTCCGGCAGCATTCAGCGAAGATGTAATTGCTAAGGCTAAAGCTAAAAAAGAAGAGAAGAAATAATGCTCGTCTGAATGGACGAATCAAAAGAACCATCTGCGGATGGTTCTTTTTTATGTTATTTAATAAAAAAACAGCCCCGTGGGCTGCTGTGATTAATCTACTATAAGGCAGAAATTTACTATATCGTGATATTTGCCGAACTTGAAGCCGGCTTCTCTTATTCTTCCGCTGAATTCAAATCCGAATTTTTCGTGCATCTTTATGCTTCTTTCGTTTGACGATGTAATGACGGAAATAACCATATGTATTGTCGGGTCTTTTCTCGCAATATCAAGAATAAACTCCATAAGAGTATTGCCGATTCCCATTCCCTGATGTTCATGGTGCACATATACGGAAAGTTCCACCGTAGAATTGTACGCCTGCATATTTCTGTACGTGGAAAGGCATACATAAGCGACAACTTCCCCGTCTTTATCATATACATATAATGGATGATTGTCCTTATTGTGTTCTTCAAACCATGGAAGTCTTTCTTCAAGACTCATTTCATCGATTGCGAAAGTCACGAGGGTATTTTTTATTGCATGGTTGTATATTTCCAGCATTGCCGGCAGGTCGTTTATTGTTGCTGTTCGTATTATCATTTATTGCCTCTTTAATAACAAATATCAGTCAAGGAAGAAATCGTCATCATCGTCAAGAAACATACTAACAAGACACTGATAATCGGGAATGGTTTCCTTCGGCCAGGACAGGTCCGTATCAAAAAGATCATTCATAATCTTTGTGATGTCGAAACCGAAGCTGTCGATTGCATAGCGCATTCTGTCCGGATTTGCACAGGGCTGCCCTGTTCTTTTTTTACATTCTCCGCATATATGGCATCCTGAACTTCCGACGGCAACTCCGCCTTTTATTTCTTTTTTGAGGATTTCATCTTCAACGGCTCTCAGAACTTTCATTCTTGACTCACCGAGAACTTTGTTCTGCAGTTCTTTGTTTCCCGTACACTCCGATTTTGTTTCGTCATCGTATATTATCTGTGTAAGGATAAAATGTGCATGGGAATATCTGCGAAGAAATTCTTCATCATCAATATCGTGTGGCGGGCAGGAGTATCTGTTGTTGTAGTTGGGGCATACCTTGCAGTATTCTATGAATCTGTCCACATCTCTGAATTCATCAATGCGGGACACTGGAATTGTCGTTATTTTCGTAGTTATTGTATAATTCATTTTGATTTCTCCATACAATTGATTTATAATAATTATATACTTTCGCAGTCAAAGTATCAACCGTAAAATATTGCGAAAAAAAGCAAAAAAACATTTGCTTTGAAGCAATATGTATGATAGAATGGAAAAGCTGTAATAATACACACGCATCACGAGCGGGAATATGGTGCTTTTAAAGAATATTTCCGGTATGAATGATGCGGAGGTATAACCAAGGAGGAAAATATGAGCTATATTACAATGAAACAGCTTTTGGAAGCCGGCGTACAGTTCGGCCACCAGACAAGAAGATGGAACCCTAAGATGAAAAAGTACATCTACACAGAACGTAACGGTATTTATATCATCGACCTTCAGAAAACAGTCGGAATGGTAGAAGATGCATGTGAATTCCTTCGTTCAGTAGCTGAAAAAGGCGAAGAAGTACTCTTCATCGGTACAAAGAAACAGGCACAGGAAGCAGTAGAAACAGAAGCTAAGAGATGCGGCGCACACTACGTTAACCACCGTTGGCTCGGCGGCACACTCACAAACTTCAAAACAATCAGCCAGAGAATCGCAAGACTTCACAAACTTTACACAATGGAAGAAGACGGAACATTCGATGTTCTTCCGAAGAAAGAAGTTATCCAGCTCAAAGCTGAAAGAGAAAAACTTGAAAAATTCCTCGGCGGAATCAAAGGTATGACAAAACTTCCGGGTGCTGTATTCATCGTAGACCCGAAGAAAGAAAAGATCGCTGTTCAGGAAGCTAAAAAACTCGGTATCCCCGTAGTAGCTATCGTTGACACAAACTGTGATCCGGATGATGCTGATTACGTAATTCCGGGCAATGATGACGCTATCAGAGCCGTTGCACTTCTCGCACAGACAGCATCAAACGCTATCCTCGAAGGCAAACAGGGCGAAAGCTTCGTTGCAGCTGAAGATGTAGTTGAAGAAGCAGTTGAAGTTGTTGAAGAAACAGCTGAAGCTGAAACAGAAGAATAATATATTATTATCAGGAGTTTAAAATGGTAACAGCAGCATTAGTTAAAGAACTCAGAGAAAAAACAGGCGCAGGTATGCTCGACTGCAAAAAAGCTTTGACAGAAACAAACGGTGATCTTGAAAAAGCTATCGTATACCTCAGAGAAAAAGGTCTCGCAAGCGCAGCTAAAAAATCAGGCCGTATCGCAGCTGAAGGCGCTGTTGGTTCTTACATCCACATGGGTGGCAAGATCGGCGTTCTGGTAGAAGTTAACTGTGAAACAGACTTCGTTGCTAAAAACGACGCATTCCAGGCATTCGTAAAAGACGTTGCTATGCACATTGCAGCAGCAGCTCCCACATACCTCTCACCGGAAGAAATCCCGGCAGAAGTAATTGCAAGCGAAAGAGAAATCCTTACACAGCAGGCAATCAACGAAGGTAAACCGGCTAACATCGCTGAAAAGATGGTAGAAGGAAGAATCAAGAAGATGTACAAAGAAGTATGCCTTCTCGAGCAGCCGTTCGTTAAGAACCCGGATGTAACTATTTCTGAATATCTCAAAGAAACAATTGCAACAATCGGCGAAAACATCGTAATCAGAAGATTCGTTCGTTTCCAGATGGGTGAAGGCCTTGAAAAGAAACAGGAAAACTTCGCTGAAGAAATCGCAAAACAGATTGCAAATGCTTAATAAAAACAGGGCGCTTTATTGTGCCCTTTTTTTGGAAATTAAATAGGAAAAGAGTTAATTATGGAGCCTAAGTATAAACGCATTTTATTGAAACTTTCGGGAGAAGCTCTTGCAGGAAAAAACGGTTTCGGAATCGATCCTGCGACAGTCGATGAAGTATGCGAAGAAATCGTTGAAGTGTGCAATATGGGAGTTGAAGTTGCCCTTGTTGTTGGCGGAGGAAATATCTGGAGAGGCCGCAGTGGCGGAGACATGGACAGAGCAACAGCAGACTATATGGGAATGCTTGCAACGACTATGAATGCACTTGCTCTTCAGGATGGCATTGAAAGAAGAGGCCTCCCCGTAAGAGTTCAGTCTGCAATAACCATGCAACAGATCTGTGAGCCATACATCAGAAGAAAGGCCCTCTCTCACCTGACAAAAGGCAGAGTTGTTATTTTTGCCTGCGGTACAGGAAGCCCGTTCTTCTCAACTGATACTACAGCTTCCCTCAGAGCAGCGGAAATCGGCGCTGAGATTATTCTTTCGGCAAAGAATGTAGACGGTGTTTACGACAGCGATCCGAAGACAAATCCGAATGCCGTGAAGTTTGATTCTCTTTCATATATCGATATTCTCGACAAAGGTCTGAAAGTAATCGATACAACAGCGGCTACTCTTTGTATGGATAATAACATACCTATTAATATTTTCCCCCTTGTTCCGAAGGGAGGAATTCTCAAGGCAGTATGCGGAGAGAAGATCGGAACGATAATAAGTTAACCGCTTAGAAGGAGGATATGAATAATGATTAAAGATATTGAAAAAAAAGCAAGTGAAAAGATGAATAAAACCATCGAATCCCTTACAAATGACCTTGCTACACTTAAGGCAGGCAGAGCAAACCCGAAGATGCTCGACAGAATTTACGCAGATTACTACGGAACACAGACACCTATCGCACAGATGGCTGTTATCGCTTCTCCGGAACCGAGACTTCTTACGGTTACACCGTGGGATGCTTCAACGCTCAAGGCTATCGAAAAAGCTATTCTTGCAAGTGATCTCGGCATCAACCCCACAAACGATGGTAAATGTATCAGACTTCTTGTTCCGGTACTTACGGAAGAAAGACGTAAAGAGCTTGTTAAGCAGGTCAGCAAGACAGGTGAAGAATCTAAGGTTGCTCTCAGAAACATCCGTCGTTCAGCAATGGACGAAATGAAGAAAGCTGAAAAAGACAAGCTCATCACAGAAGATGAACTCAAACTCGGCGAAAAGAACCTTCAGAAAGTAACAGACGATTTCATCAAGAAGGTAGATGAGATCCTCAAAGTAAAAGAAAAAGAAATTATGACTGTATAGTCGGCATAACACCTTTTCAGGAATGAAGGGGTGTTTTTTTGCATAATAGTATTGACGAAATAAAAGGTTTTGTAGTTGTGGAGAATACTCTGGATAATGAATGAACATTGCATAATACATTATTCTGAGATTATTATGAGAATTTTATGATTGTTCAGAAAAATTTGAGTGGGCTTATTGCTACATCACATTAACAGGTTGCGACGTGTATGAATGAACAGTTTGAAGGTTGATTTATGAAAGGATTTGAGTTATTATATAATAAAGTTGAATTAAAATGTGTAACTGTAAATATTGTTTTATAAATTTAACTGTTTTATTGTTTTATACGCATTTATTGATGCGTTAAAAAATAAATTAAAGGAGAAATCATAATGGAAAAACCAAAACTTACGTCAAAGCACATTAACTTTTATGCTTTGTCACAGGGTTCCCTCACAATGGCATCTGCAGGTACTATGCAGTATGTTATGATGTTCTGCACAGACTTTCTCGGAATCAGTGCTGCGGCATATGGTACCGCAATGGGTCTTGCTAAAACATTCGACTTTATCGTTTGTATCGTAGCTGGTCCGATCATTGAAAAATCAAACATGAAATGGGGTAAATACCTCTCATGGACAAGACTTCTCACAGCTACACTCTTCTTCGGTAACATCATTCAGATGCTTGACACAACGGCATTTGTCAAGAATCCGACTATCAGACTTATCATCGTATGCTTCGGTTACATGATGTTCCATGGTTCAATGAACTTCAACGCAACAGTTCGTGGTACACTTGTTACAAAGCTTGCAGGTGCTGATATGAACAACCGTAGAGCTCTTACAACAAGACAGTCTCAGGTAGGCGCAGGTGTATCTATCATTTCTTCAATGATCACACTTCCGGCTATTCAGCTCGTTGAAAAGATCACAGGTTCACCATCACTCGGATACTTCCTTGTTGTACTCGTGTTCTCATGTATATTCCTTGTATGCAACATCACATTCATCAAGCTTGCTACACCGTTTGACCCGCCGGCACCGGCAGCAGCAGCTAAGAAAACAGCTACACTCGGCGAAATGGTACAGTCAATCATCACAAACAAGCAGATGCTCGTACTTGTACTTACATACTCAATCTTTACGATCGGTTCACAGTTCTATGCAGGTACAACAGCATACTATTTCCGTGTAACAGGTAACTTCTCATTCATGACAGTTGCTCTTACATCAAGATCAATCTGTGCATTCCTCGCTTCACTCTCAGTACCGGCAATCGGTAAGAAGATCGGTAAAAAAGGCGCTCTCGTTGCAGCTCGTTTCGGTTGGGCTCTCGGTGGACTCTTCATTTACTTCTTCGCACTCAAAGGCGATGGTTCTGCAAACGTAATCGCTATGACAGTTGGTATGTGCTTCATCCAGGCATCTACATACCTCTACATGTCATTCGGCGTTAACTACTGGCTCGACTGCGGTGAATACGGATACTACACAACAGGTAAAGACTTCCGTGGTATCGCATCAGCAGTTATGAACTGGCCGACAAAGATCGGTATGGCTATCGGTGGTACGCTCGTTGGTTACCTCGTAGCATGGTCAGGTTACTCAGTACCTGAAGGAGCAACAGTTGGTCAGTTTGCTCACATGGACAGATTCATGATTACAATGGCTCTTATCCCGGCAATTATGGCAGCAATCTCCGGTTTGCTTACACTCTTCCTCTACAAACTTACAGACGAAGAAGCAGCTATGTACGCTAAAGCAAACGCTGAAAGAGAAGCAGCTCTCAAAAACAAAGAAGCAGAAGCTTAATCGGTATATGACGGCATTAAAGAGACAGTGCACTGCACTGTCTCTTTTGTTTTTATTCATAATTAACTTTCAGACAGAAAAAATAGCATAGTTGAAGCATAATATATCATTGGTTATATTATGAATATTTATTATAAAATATCAAATTTGCAATACGTAAATTACGAAATGATGACAATTAACAATTTTTCACATATTGAATACATATCGTACTACATCACATTTATAATTTGGCGCATTAATATATATACAAATCGTGGATTGCATAAATATAATGATTGATGTAATATATAGCTAAAGTTGAATCGGTGCAAATGTAATTAAAAACATATTGTATGATTCGATGTTTTTCGGGATTTGGTTTTATCCGCAGGAACTGCGGTAAAATAAAACAAATTTTCATAAGGAGAAATCATAATGGAAAGACCACAACTTACGTCAAAGCACATTAACTTCTATGCTTTGTCAAACGGTACGCTCACAATGGCGTTCACAGGTACAACACAGTATCTTATGATGTTCTGCACAGACTACCTCGGAATCAGTGCTGCAGCATACGGTACAGCAATGGGTATCGCTAAAACATTCGACTTCTTCGTATGTATCGCAGCTGGTCCGATCATCGAAAAGTCAAACATGAAATGGGGTAAATACCTCTCTTGGACAAGACTTCTCACAGCTACACTCTTCTTCGGTAACGTTATCCAGATGTTCAACACATCAGCATTCATTGATAACCCGACAGTTAAGCTCGTAATCGTATGTATCGGTTACATGATGTTCCACGGTTCAATGAACTTCAACGCAACAGTTCGTGGTGCACTCGTAGCTAAACTCGCAGGCGCTGATATGAACGCAAGAAGACAGCTTACAACAAGACAGGCACAGGTTGGTGCAGCTGTATCCATCATCGCTTCAGCTATCACACTTCCGGCTATCCAGCTCGTTCAGAACGTTACAGGTAATGCAGCTCTCGGTTATACACTCGTAACACTCGTGTTCTCATGTGTATTCGTAGTATGTAACGTAATCTTCATCAAGCTCGCTACTCCGTTCGACCCGCCGGCACCGGCAACAGCAGCTAAGAAAACAGCTACAATCGGTGAAATGGCTCAGGCTATCATCACAAACAAGCAGATGCTTATCCTCGTAATCACATACACATTCTTCACAATCGGTTCACAGTTCTATGCAGGTACAACAGCATATTACTTCCGTGTAACAGGTAACTTCTCATTCATGACAGTTGCACTTACATCAAGATCAATCTGTGCGTTCCTCGCATCAATGTCAGTACCGGCAATCGGTAAGAAGATCGGTAAAAAAGGCGCTCTCGTACTCGGCCGTTTCGGTTGGGCAGTAGGCGGACTCTTCATTTACTTCTTCGCACTTAAAGGCGATGGTTCAGCAAACCTTATCGCTATGACAATCGGTATGTGCTTCATCCAGGCATCTACATACCTCTACATGTCATTCGGTGTTAACTACTGGCTCGACTGCGGTGAATACGGATACTACACAACAGGTAAAGACTTCCGTGGTATTGCAGCAGCAGTTATGAACTGGCCGACAAAGATCGGTATGGCAGTTGGTGGTACACTCGTTGGTTACCTCGTAGCATGGTCAGGTTACGTAGCACCGGTAGGCGAAAAACTCGGTTACTTCGAACATATGGATAGATTCATGATCACAATGGCTCTTATCCCGGCAGTTATGTCAGCAATCTCAGGCGTACTTACACTCGTTCTTTACAAACTTACAGACGAAGAAGCAGCTATGTATGCTAAAGCAAACGCTGAAAGAGAAGCAGCTCTCAGAAACGCTGAAGCTTAATAAGCAAGTAAAGTTTATATGAAATAAAAAGGGGCATTTCAATGCCCTTTTTTAAATTTATTTAAATGCACACAAGAAAAGGGTGCTAATTGCACTTGCCATCAAGCATAAATTATATCATACAGTTGCTTATTTTTAATATCAGTTCAAAATCGTTCAAAAAATATTGTATGAAATGCTTGCTACATCACATTAACAGTTTGCGAGTGAAATAAACAAACGATTTGAGGATTGTGGTTTCTTATGATTTGTTATATTATGTATGCGAAGTTGAATTACTGAGCAGTATTTATAAAAGAATGTTCCGTAAATTTAACAGAGATCAGATTTTACCCGCAGGAACTGCGGTAAAATAAAACAAATTTTCATAAGGAGAAATCATAATGGAAAGACCACAACTTACGTCAAAGCACATTAACTTCTATGCTTTGTCAAACGGTACGCTCACAATGGCGTTCAC
>SVCP01000085.1 GCA_015058295.1 Anaerofustis stercorihominis | reverse complement strand
AATTTTATCGATATTCAGGATAAACAGGGGCGGATACAATGCCACGTAAAAAAAGATATCCTTGGAGATGGGAATATGGAATTGACTAATAATTTGTATTTACAGGAATCGAGATACTGGGAACAATTCACGAAAAGAAGTGTAATTCCAAACAGTAATCAGTCTGAGTTATATTTTGAAGAGCCTGACATAGAACACTTTGTAGAGCGTCTTGAAACACTTTACCCTGAAATCGAATATGTCAATTACCTTATGACACATAGTTGGGGACAAAAGGTGGTCAGATTCTATGATCTTGGATTTTGACGGAAATCTAATCGAAGTTGGAACACCTGTATAACTCAGTTCTGTAAATTCCAATTTACCGAACTGACAAAACATTAAAAAAATTATTGACTCCTACGTTGCGTAATAGTTTAAAGTATGCTTATCGAAAGGAGAGGAAAGTCAATGATGACAGTGAATGAAGTAAGCAAATTGACCGGAGTGAGTATACGCACTTTGCGATATTATGACACTATAGGACTTCTGCCGCCGACTGAATATACAGAGTCTGGATACCGGATGTATGACGATACAGCATTGGAAAGGCTGCAGCAGATTTTGCTATTTAAAGAATTGGAGTTTCCGTTAAAAGAAATAAAGAATATTATAGATGCGCCTGATTTTGATAAAAACAAAGCACTGGAACAGCAAATTGAGCTGCTTACTATGAAAAAGGAGCATCTTGAAAATCTGATTACTTTTGCGCGGGGAATAAAACTGTTAGGAGTGAAAAAAATGGATTTTACAGTATTTGATACAAAGAAAATTGATGAGTATGCGCAGCGTGCTAAAGAGCAGTGGGGCAAGACAAAAGAATATAAGGAATTTGAGGAAAAGACCGGTAACTGGTCCGAAGAACAGCAGCAGGGAATCATAGAAAACTTCATGCAGATATTTGCTGAGTTCGGAAAGATGATCACACTGGACCCTTCCGGTGAGGAGGTACAGTTGCAGGTAAAGAAACTGCAGGAGTATATCTCAGAGCATTTCTATGAATGTAAAAAAGAAGTTCTCGCAGGATTAGGCAAAATGTATTCCGGAGGTGGAGAATTCACTGAGAATATTGATAAGGCAGGCGGAAAAGGAACGGCTGAATTTACGGCGAGAGCTATAGAAATTTACTGCAGTTAGTATATTATTCATGATCTTTATCAAGCGGTGTATGAAAATCAAGCCCTATATCATTATTAATAACGGAGCCGAAGCTTATTGCATCGGTTCCGAATTTTTTTCTGATGTCATCCATGGTACGTTCGACTTTTTCGCCTTTTTCCGCTGTTATGTTCTCACTTGAAAACAGCGAAAGCTGCTGTGCCTGGTTTTCGTCGCACAGATTGATTGCTGTGACTGTAAGCATGCGTATAGGATTATACATCTGCCAGGATTTCTTTATCACAGCCATTGCAGTATCAGCGATTATTTCTGAAACATTGGTCGGGTTGTCAAGCTGCTGCTGTCGGGATATCACTTTGAAGTCAGGGGACTTGATATCGACCTTGACGCCGAAAGCCTTCATCTGATGCTTGCGGAGGCGTGTTGCAACAGTGTCGGAAAGTCCGGTTACAGCAACGCGGATATCTTCTTCGCCTTTAAGGTCGCGTCTGAAGGTGGTGCCGTTGCCGACCGATTTAATTTTCTCAAGCTGATCATGACGAAGCACGGGCGTCGTGTCGAGTCCGTTTGCATAATCATGTATTGTGCTGCCGTGTTTGCCGAGAAGTGCAGTAACCATTTTTCTGTCGGCGCATGCGAGCTCGCCGATGGTTTTGATTCCGCAGCTGTAGAGTTTTTCGGCAGTCTTTTTGCCTACGAAGAACATGTTGCGTATATCCATAGGCCATAAGAGGTTTTTGTAGTTCTCTTTTGTTATTACAGTTGTCGCATCAGGCTTCTTGTAGTCGCTGCCCATCTTTGCGAAAATCTTGTTATAGGAGACACCTGCCGAAAGAGTCAGATTGAGTTCGTTTTTTACTCTTTCGCGGATGGTGTCTGCAATCTGTCTGCCTGTACCGAAAAGCTGGCGGCTGGCAGTGACATCAAGCCATGATTCGTCGACACTGAACGGCTCGACCATATCGGTGTACTGAAGATAGATTGCATTTATGAGTTTGCTGTAATGTGAGTACTTTTCGTGATGGGGAGGAACTACCTCAAGCTCGGGGCATTTCTTTCTTGCCTGCCATAAGGTTTCGGCGGTGACGATGCCGTACCTTTTGGCGATTTCGTTTTTAGCAAGTATGATACCGTGGCGGTTGTCGGGGTTGCCGCATACTGCCATAGGCTTGTCTTTGAGATGAGGATAGTCAAGAAGCTCAACGGATGCAAAGAATCCGTTCATATCACAATGCAGTATTACTCGTTCCATCGGTATCGTTCCTTTCTCTAAAATTCGTCGCTTAATATTATACACCGATTCATGAAAATGAAAACCATCGATTCAGTGATTCATCTAAATAAAAAACATTTAGCATTTTAGTGAAATGAAAAACAGAGCTTTAATAAAAATCTGAAATATGGTATACTGAAGTGATTTATTAAAAACGAAAGGATGTCAGGATGTTTAGAGAATTAAACAGTCTTTTGAGAAAAATCATGCTTATTATCGGTGCGGTAGCGCTTATTTTCGGAATTGCTGACAGAAAAACGCAGCAGAAACCGAAGATGCCTGAATATGGATCCGATATGAGAGAAGGTTTTCAGATACAGGAATTTGACGATATTTGGTAAAGGAGTAATTAAGAGATGAGAATATTAACAATATTAAGCGGAATTATGATGCTGCTGACAGGTGTATTCTGTTTCATGAATCCCGGTCAGACTTTTCTTGCGTTTGCATTTGTGGTAGGGCTTGTGATGGTAATTAACGGTGTTATTCATACACTTGCCTACATAAACGGAAGAGGTCTTCATAACAAAGGAGACAATAACGGGTGGATTCTTACAGATGCGCTTATTACACTGCTTCTGGGAATACTGGTGCTGTGCAATCAGCTTGTTGCAGACAGTGCAATTCCTATGGTGTTCGGTATGTGGGTTCTCGTATCAGGTATACTTAGAATAGAAGCGGCTTCACGTATCAATAAAGACAAAAAGAGACTTAATTTCAGACTTACAATGTTAACAGGTATACTCACTACACTTATAGGTCTGTTCGGATTTATCAACCCTCTGGTGGTATGGCTTACGACAACTCTTCTGCTCGGCATGTTTATGTTCATGCAGGGAATCAATATTATTGAGCTTGGTATCAACATGCCGCATGAAAAGAAAGCGTATGTTAAGATTTATAAGAGAAATCGTGAAGCAGTTAAGATAACACCGGCTCACGAAACACCTGAGAAGGTTGCGGAAAGACTTCAGGAAAAAGAAGAAGTGCAGACAGCGGAGCAGATTTAGATGAAATTTTACGATGTATGTATAATTGGAGGCGGTGCGGCAGGCTTATGTGCGGCCGCATCGCTTGATAAAAATATCAGAACTTGTCTTCTGGAAAAGAACAGTGTTTTAGGGCGAAAAGTTATGGCTACAGGC
>SVCP01000021.1 GCA_015058295.1 Anaerofustis stercorihominis | reverse complement strand
TTGCCTTTTTCTTATCAATACTGATGTTTGAACTTGCACCGAGCATTCCGCCGACAGTTGCACAAACTATCATAACCGCATAGTTTATGCAGAATATAAGATATGCATCTGCAATCCGTACATAATTTGTGAGAATGATGGCTGACTTATTGTAAAAAGACAATGCGCTTCCAAGGAATGAGAACAAAAACCAGCTTGATGCGTCGGGATCGGAAAAATGTCCTGCAAGTGCACCTGCAACAGTCAGAAGAACTGCAGGAAGTACTGCTACAAGTCCCACTACAAACCCTTTGGCTCTCTTCTTGTAATCATTTTTAACGAAAATATGCATTGTAAACATAATCCACACGAATATCTGCAGCGCAAACAGACTTGTTCTGACGAGCAGATTATCCAGCAAACCAAAATATTTCACCACAGCTGCACCAACGGAAATAAACAGCTGAACTATATTAAGTAACAGACATGAATTCAATATACTTTTGTTTTTCATTATTGTACCTCTTCTCCTGTCAGTAATGCGATCAGACGTGCAAGATCATCGTTGTCATAGTATTCGATCTCGATCTTTCCTTTTTCGCCGTTGTCTCTGATCTTTACTTTTGTTCCCAGAGACAAACACAGGTCATCTTCAAATTTATCAAGATATGACCCTCTCTTTGCTTTTATGGGTTCTTCTTTTTCTTTTTGTTTACCAAATGTCTTGCTGAGCGTTTCCGCCTGTCTTACGGAAAGTTCTTTCTGCATGATATATTCCGCAAACGGCAACATTTCATCTTTATTTTCAAGCATAAGAACTGCCCTTGCATGGCCGGAAGACAATTTTCCGTCTTTCACATATGCGATCACTTCATCCGGAAGGGAAAGCAGTCTCATTGTATTTGCCACAGCAGCACGGCTTTTTCCGGAAAGCACGGCGATCTGCGCCTGGCTCATTGAATAATCATCTTTTAATTTCTCGTATGCAAGAGCTTCTTCAATGGGGTTCAGATCTTCCCTCTGAAGATTTTCAATAAGTGCGAGTTTCAGAAGTGCATCGTCGTCTATATCTTTTACGATTACGTTTACTTCTTTTATACCTGCCATAATGCATGCACGGTATCTTCTTTCGCCTGCTATGATCTTATAATGCTCATCCTCTTTCATAACGACAATAGGCTGTATGAGGCCGTGCTCGGAAATTGACTGTGCGAGACTTTCAAGCGCTTCCTTATCAAAATCTTTTCTCGGCTGATCCTTATTCGGTTTAATAAGGTTTATATCTATCGTCGTCGGAGATATTTTTTCTTCTGTTTCGTATGATTCTTCCACAAACATGGGAATAAGTGCATCAAGCCCTTTACCAAGACCTTTTTTCGCCATTATCTGCCCTCCGTACGTTTTATAAGCTCTGCAGCAACATCAAGATATGCTTTTGCACCTTTCGATGCTTTGTCATATTCGAATATGGTCATTCCGTGACTCGGTGCTTCCGCAAGGCGTACATTTCTCGGAATTATCGTGGAGAATACTTTTCCGCCGAAGAAGTGTTTTACTTCCGAAGCTACCTGATGGGAAAGATTCGTCCTTGAGTCAAACATAGTAAGAACAACTCCCACAACATCGAGTTTAGGATTGAGGCTCCTCTTTACGAGATTTACCGTATTGATAAGCTGGCTGACTCCTTCCAGTGCATAGTACTCGCACTGTATTGGGATAAGCACCTTTGATGCCACTGCAAGTGCATTTACCGGTAAAAGGCCAAGTGAAGGAGGACAGTCTATCAGAATATAGTCATAGTCATCCACCACTTCTTCAAGAGCTCTTTTGAGCACAGTTTCTCTTTTTTCCACATTTGAAATTTCGATTTCCGCCCCTGCAAGGTCAATGCTTGCAGGAAGTATGTACAGATTTTCTACGTTACAAGGTAAAATACATTCACTTACCTTTGCCTGTCCTATAAGGACTTCGTACACTGTTTTTTCAAGTTTTCTGCGGTCGATTCCAAGCCCGCTCGAAAGATTGCTCTGCGGGTCAAAGTCAACACAAAGAACTTTTTTATTCTGAAGAGCAAGGCCTGCACACAGATTCGCGCAGGTTGTTGTTTTCCCTACTCCACCTTTCTGATTGAATAATGCTATTACAACACCCATATATTACTCCGTTTTAATTCATTCGTTTATAATTACTGTGAAATAGATTTTACCACAAAAGTGATCCGATTTATATACTTATCCGTTTATTTTTATTGTTTCACGTGAAACATTTATAAAAAACGTATTAATGTGTTTCACGTGAAACACATAATGTGGTTTTCTTTGATAATTCCTTCCCTGTCCGTGAAAGTCCCCGCCCACGAGGCTCATCCTTCGCCTCTCCCACCCCCGCGCCGCAGGCGTTGCGAAAGAAGCCTTTCGCAACACTCAAAAGCTGCGCTTTTGAGGATAATACGGGCAAAGCCCGTATTATCGCCTGCGGCGGGGCGGGCCGGGCGGGTGGGAGTATATTTCAAAAAATCAAATAAAGACAATCCCGAAGAGATTGTCTTATAATTTAATTCTGTGATTCAAGGATCTTTTTCAGCCCCTTATCGAACTTTTCTCTGCTCATCATTACGATCCTGGTACATTCGACGCATTTTATTTTTATATCCGCACCAACCCTTATTACCTGCCAGCGATTGGTTCCGCAGGCATGAGGCTTTTTCATCTGTACTATATCGTTTAATCCGTATTGTTTTTCCATATATATCTCCTATATGTTAAGGATAAATCCTATGTAAAAATACTTTGCAAGAACAGAGGCATTCAGAGCATTTGTGAAAACTCCTGCTCCCGTCATCCCGATAATGTAGCATACCGTAGACATTATAACACAGAAGAAAAGTCCTTTGACAAGTCCCACAGCCAGACCACCAAGGCGGTTTACTGCGTTGAGTACAGGTAGGCTCATTATCTTATCGAGAATAATCATCACTATTTTCCACAGCACAAGTGCAAGAAGGAATACAGCCACAAAACTTATAACTTCGATAATGACTGTTGAGAGTGTTTCCGCAAAGTGTTCAACAAATCCCTGAAGCGAATTCTGAGAATTGGTGATCAGTTCATCGATATATGTCTTCAGCCCATTTGGAAGGAACTGCAGATTTAATTTTTCCATCCATCCTTCGGCACTTGCATCCGCCTGAGGGAGAGACGACACGATACTTGTGATCTTGTCGTTTATAGATCTGTACAGGCCTGTATTGACTGTAAGGTATGTGGCCACAGCCGGATAAAACATTTTTGAAACAATGTATGCCGCTATGTATTTCAGAAACCCGAACAGACTTTTTATAAATCCGTCCATTGCTCCTGTTATAATATTATATGCCAGAATCACGATAAAAATAATATCAAGCACATTTACAAAATTCATTATATCCATAATAATATCTCCTCCGCCAAGACATATATAATTTTACATTCCGATAACCGTAAATGCAATAATTTTAATCATAATTTCATCTTTTGGAATTTAAAGAAAATATATCCGTAATTATATTATTTGCAGGGGAAAGAATAAATACGGAACAGGAGGAGTTTATTATGGATTATTATTTAAAAACCAGAAAAGCACAACCAAAAACGGATATGGCAAAATTCAGGGCTGATATTATGGACAACGGCGATGATTTTATTATCAGATGCGAGCTTGCCGGTTATGCAAAGGACGAAATAGATATTATTGCCACAAATGACAAAATAACCGTTACAGCAACAAAATCTCACTGCGAAAAGGAAGAAAACGAAAAATATGTTCACAGGGAAAGCGTGTTCAATGAAAAGAGCAGAACCTTCTATATGGGTGATATAGACATAAACAAGATAACAGCCGATTATACCGACGGTCTTCTGAGCATATATCTGCCGAAGATCGTAAATGAAAACAACGGAAGAAAGATAGAATTTTAAAATATCCTCCTGATGTTCAGGAGGATACATAATCAACAATTTATCAACATAATGTGGATCAGTCAAATTACAAAACAGATATTATTTTCTGTTATAAACAACATATTAATTTTTACATATTATTTAATAAGATTCACAAATTCAATAAAATCCTTCACTACGGGTATATCATCTCTGTTATGTCTGTTGTCCCTGTCAAGAAGAACAGCCTTTATACCCAGGGATGTAGCGCCGAGATAATCTGTATTGTACGAATCTCCGATATGAATGACTTCATCCGGAGTGCATCCGCTCAGTTCAAAGGCTCTTTCAAATATCTCTTTTTTCGGTTTGTATGCCTTTACATCATCGGCACTTATTATACTTTGCGAATGAAGTCCGTTTACCTTCATTGCATGACGGACGTAATGTATACCGTTATTGCTGATTATGTATACAGGTAAAGGGCAAATACGGAAGAATTCCTTCACCTCTGGATAAATATTCGGGCCGTTGAGAAAACCCGAAATAAGGCTGCCCAAAGCGTCCATATCCTCTTTCAGGGAATAGTTATCACAAAAATATTCCAGTACCTTCATACATATTTCATCTTCATTGATATATGTATCCATATATGAGTTTTCTTCGTACTCTTTACTCAGTCTTCTCCACTCGTTAATAACCTCATCCCTGCTTTGTATGCTGCAGTTTTTATGAATCCTGTCAAGAAGCTCATCGAGTTCATCGCACCAGTCATTTACCAGTGTCCCCGTGTAATCCGCAAATACCGCTTTTATCATTTTATCTCCATCGTAAATATTTCATAGGTATTCAGTAATTATATATCATTATCATCTCCGAAACAATAAAAGAGGCACAAATAAATTTTATATGAAAATAAATTTAAAGACCATCGGAGATTTTCCGATGGTCTTGTTAAATACAGTTACATGAAGTAACCTCATATATTCAAAGATCAAATGCCCTGTTGTGGTATGCCTTATATGAGAGTTTTGCTGCATCAGTATCAACATAACCATATATAATAACAGGACCTTCATCCGTATTTATTATTTTTATGCTGAAGTTCTCTTTACTGCATTTGGTGCAGTTGTTTTTATTATTCTCTTTTGACAACATCTTCACCTCCGTATAGTGTTTTGTTTATAATATGAATTCTGTTTTGGAGATGTGTATTGTATGAATTACAGATGAAAATGTTGATAAGTATGCGTTTTTCTGTTGATAAGCACCTGTTTTTTTGCTTTTTGACACTCTTTTTTGTTGATAACTTATCATTTATTTGTTATTATATCAGTGCACAAATTCTGACAAGAGGTAAAAATTGACACATCCGTGATTTTCACATACGGAAAAATTTACCCAAAACAAACCGAATTATGCGATATAAGAAGAAGAAAAAAATATTTGTTGATATTGTTAAAAAAATCGGAGGATAGTATGTCGCTAAAAGAATATTGGAGAAGTGCTTCGAATTACATAAGAGGAGAATTGTCCGAACATGTATACCAGAACTACATAGAACCCCTTGAACCCGTTCATTATGACAAGCAGGCGAATATTTTTGTACTGAAAGCGGAAGAGGAATATGTCATAAAGATGATTGAGGAAAGATATAAGCTTCTCGTTGACAAAGCCGTAAGATATGCGTTCAGCGGAAAAAGCGTAAAAGTAAAGATCGTTTCCGACGACAGTGAATATAAAAATATACCTTCATACGATTTCACGGTAAGGGATAATTACGAAAATAATTACAACCACAACAACAGTATGAGAATGACGGATATGAGCCGTTTCAGTCCGAAATATACATTCGATACATTTGTCGTAGGTTCAAACAACCGACTTGCCCACGCTGCGGCACTTGCTGTTGCGCAGAATCCCGCAAAAAAATACAATCCGCTTTTCATATATGGCGGCGTTGGTCTCGGTAAAACCCATCTTATGCAGGCAATTGCACAGGAAGTACTGAAAAATTCCCCGGAATTCAACGTTGTTTATGTTTCAAGCGAAACATTTACTCACGAATTCATCGATGCTATCCAGAAAGGCGGAAATATCCAGTTCAGAAACAAATACAGAAATGTGGATATGCTTCTCATCGACGATATCCAGTTCCTCGCCGGAAAAGAAGGTACACAGGAAGAATTCTTCCATACATTCAATGAACTTCATATGGCCGGAAAACAAATCATTCTTTCTTCCGATAAACCACCCAGAGAAATACCTGAACTTGAAGAAAGACTACGATCAAGATTCGAATGGGGACTGTCCTGCGATGTGGCTCCTCCGAACTTTGAGACAAGGATCGCTATCCTCAAGAAGAAAGCTGAAGAAGAGAACATCAATCTTCCGGGAGAAAATGAAATATTCGAGTTTATTGCGCAGAATTTCGGAAGCAACATCCGTGAACTTGAAGGTGCACTTTTAAAAGTAAGAGCTATATACGAACTTAATGAAGGAAATATCACTATGGACGATATGAAACAGTCCCTGAATGATATTGCCGTAAAGGAAGAAAAGAAAATAACAGCGGAAAGCATCATACAGACAGTATCAAAATACTACGATGTATCCTATGCGGATATTCTTTCATCAAAGAGAACAAGCAATATAGCAAAAGCAAGACAGATAGGAATGTATCTGTCAAGGGAACTGACTTCCCTTTCACAGACAGATATAGGTGAAGCATTCGGTGGCAGAGATCACTCTACGGTAATTCATGCGTGCACGAAGATAAAATCCCAGATCGAGAGCGACATCTCCTTCCATAAGGAAATACAGTCTGTGATCAAGGAAATAAAGAACGCCAACTATTAAAGTTATCCACATGATTATCAACTGTTTATAAGAGCGTTCTTCACATTCCCGTTTAATAACTTTCAGTAAAAAATCCCTTGATAAAAGGATTAAATGAGTTATTAACATATCAACATCCCCTACTACAACTACTACTGTAAAATGAATATAAAACAAAAGCGCCTTACGGCATGAATTTAAGGAGAAAAAAATGAAATTTTCAGTAAACGCTTCAGAACTAAACAAGGCACTGGCAGTTGTTTCAAAAGCTATATCACCGAAATCAGCACTGCCGATCCTGGAATGTGTATATATTAAAGCTGACAGTAAAGAACATAAGATTTTCTTAAAGGGCAGCGACGGAGATTTTTCAATTATCACTAAAGTTCCCGCAATCGTGTATATCGAAGGGGAAATCGTTGTTCAGGTCAAAAAGCTCGTAGATATCGTGCGCACATACAGTGAAGGAAACATTGAATTTTTTGTTGATGAAAAGAATGTCATAAACTTCTCATGTGATTTCGCTGCAATATCTTCAGATGTAACTTTACTCGGAAGAAACGCAAATGAATATCCGCCTATCGTTACATATGAACAGGGAGATATAAGACTTGACTCAAATATGATGAAAAGCCTTATCAAAGAAACTGTATTTGCATGTGCTGTGAACGAAGCCGGAGCACCTATACTTACAGGTATTCTCATTGAGATCAAAGACGGACTTGTAAAATTCTCTGCTCTCGACGGATTCAAAATGGCAATCAGAAAAGAAAATATCGACA
Organism: Anaerofustis stercorihominis; assembly: GCA_015058295.1. Classification (GTDB taxonomy): domain Bacteria; phylum Bacillota; class Clostridia; order Eubacteriales; family Anaerofustaceae; genus SVCP01. Next base: position 20,157 of record SVCP01000021.1, on the reverse strand, counting down.
ATACGGAAATTGAACTTAAATGTGTTGTTCCCGCAAAGACTATGTCAGAAGTTCTCAGGATCATCGGAATTTATGAATACGATGTATTTATCGGGCTTCACGACAAGAAGATCGTATTTGATATAGGAACAGACACACAGGTGGTATCAAACCTGCTTATGGGAGATTTCATCAATTGTGAAGCTCTTATTCCAAAAGACATCAATACAGTAGTCAAACTCGACAGAACAGAACTTATGAAGAGTGTTGACCGTTGTGCCCTTATTAATGATTCCATCAATTCATCAATGGTAAAGATGGACTTCGTTGAAGAAAACCTCAAGATATATTCCCGTTCTTCTATCGGGCATATTGTGGAAGAAATGCGTTCAACAAAATCAGGAGAAGATGTGTTTATTGCTTTCAACAGCAGATATCTTCTTGAGATTCTTAAAAACCTCAGTGACGAAAGGATCGTTCTTGAAATCAAAAACAGAACGAATCCCGCACTCATCAAGCCCGTTGACAATGATAAGTATCTTTACCTCATCATGCCGGTAAAATATGTTGACTGATCTGTCCGTGTTTATCATTTGGTAAAATATAATATTTAATCAAACAGAACTAAAGAGAGCTGAACCGCTGTATTGTTTTTTGCGGTTCAGTTTTTTAATGATTTAAAACGATAAATCACAACAAGTAAAACATTTATAAGCATGTCTGACGGCAATAAATCCTGTCTTTTTAATTTAAATAAACATTTTTACATATTTTCGGGCTATGTTATGGTATAATAATCGGACATAGAAAATTACGGAGGTCTTATATTTAATTATGAGCATAACAGAAGCATTTATACTGGGAGCTGTTCAAGGTGCGACGGAATTTCTTCCCGTATCATCTTCAGGCCATCTTGCAATAACGTCTGCACTTCTTGGTGTGGAAAATACATCTCTTGCATTTACGATAATTCTTCATCTTGGTACACTTCTTGCAATCGTCATCGCATATAAAGAGAGTGTGTTTAACCTTATCAGATCTTTCTTTATGATGGTCGGTGATGTATTCAGAGGAAAAGGTTTCGGTTTTAAAGAAGATAAATACAGATGGTATATCGTTCTTCTTATCGTTGCATCAATCCCTGCAGGTATTGTCGGAGTATTTTTCGGTGATGTGATTGATGCGCTTTTCTCAAGTGTGTATTTTGTAATCATCACACTTTCTGTTACCGGGGTAATTCTTATCGTCGGTGAAAGAATCGGAGCAAAGGCAGCAAATAAAAATATCGAAGATCTCTCACCTGTCCAGGCATTCGGTGTAGGACTTTTCCAGATGTGTGCGGTTCTTCCGGGAATTTCCCGTTCCGGAACGACAACAGTCGGCGGACTTACATTCGGTCTTAAAAAAGATGAGGCCCTTGAGCTTTCGTTCCTTATGGCGCTTCCCGCAATACTCGGTTCACTTCTTCTTGATATAAAAGATATTATAGGAACGGTAATGGATCTTTCTGTTTCCGTTGTCGGTGTCGGATTTGTTACTTCCCTTGTTGTAGGATATTTCTCCATAAACTTCTTCAAGAAAGTAGTCAAAAAAGGAAGTATGGCAATATTCAGCATTTATCTCTGGGTACTGAGCTTCATGTTGCTCATAATACTGTAGGTTGAAAAATGAAAAATATAAAATATCCCCTGCTCATAGACGGCTCAATGGGTGCGCTTCTGATCTCTAAAGGGCTCGGAAGTGACAGTGCATCACTCAATGTTGAGAATTACGAAGTTATAAGAGACATACATAAAGCATACATAGATGCCGGAGCCAATATAATACTCACAAATACCTTCGCTTTAAGCGCAAAGGAAGGACATAACAAATATTCTTCCGAAGAACTCATAAACGGTGCTATGAAAGCTGCCCTTGAAGCTAAAGGCGAAAGATATGATGTTTATGTAGCTCTTGACATCGGCCCATGCGGGCTTGATATGTATCCTCTGGGAGACAGTGAGTATGATGACTCTTATGAATTTTATAAAAAAGTAATCTCCCTGGGTTATGAAAATGCGGACTTTATATTCTGTGAAACATTCACAAATCTTACGGAACTGAACTCAGCTATAGATGCAGCAAAGGATGTCTGCGATAAGCCTGTCATTGCGAGTATGACATTCAATGAAAAAGGTTATACAATGATGGGTGTTTCTGTGGAAGAATTTGTAAACAGCATGAATGAAAGGAATGTCTTTGCCGCAGGAGTGAATTGTCTTCTCCTTCCGGAGGATATGAAAGACGTTGCTGTAAAGATAAAATCACTTTTAAATAAAGAAATTCTCACTTTCTGCCAGCCAAACAGGGGTGCACCAAAAATGGTCGACGGTAAAATTTCCTATGAAATGGCGGAAAATGACTTTGCGGAAGGAGTTGTCGATATTTTGCGCAGTGGAGTGGATTTTGTCGGCGGATGCTGCGGAAGCAACGAGGAATGTATCCGTCTGATACACGAAACAGCAGAAAAAGAGAACCTCGGATACAGAGGATAAGTCTGCAGATTTTAATTTTTTAGTATTGAACTCTATAAAAAATAAAGCCGTACTGTATATTACAGTACGGCTTTGTCGTTCGCTTTTTACAGAAAACGCTGTGTATAAAATTTTTATGTCCGGTAAATTGCAGTTTACATTTTAAAGTGAATAATAAAAGACACTATCCCCGCCAGCGCAAAAGCAATTCCGATTAAGAAAAAAATAATCATTTTTCTGTGCAGACTGATAAAAAGATCAGCTGTTCCGTCAAGTATATGGTAGTATCCGAACCAGTTTAATACTGCAAATGACAACGATAAAATGCAAATAATCACGCTCACAATACCAACGATCAATAATATTTTTTTCATACATTTCTCCTGAGAACCATAATTTTTTACTTTACTTATATACTATCACACAAGAACAGCAACCGAAGCAGATTTTTATAATTTTCACACAATGCTGCATATCTGAAATAAAACAGCTGGCGATGGATTTTGTTCAAATAAAAAAGTAAGCATACATATGCTTACTTTCTCATCTTAATATTCCACTTCACTGCTTACATAAACGTAATGATATTCATCTCCGTCTGCGTTTGTGTAGTAAAGATGCATAAGCTGTGCGGGTACATCTACTTTATAGATATAATCCTTTGCTGTTCCGTCATCTTTTGTTACAGTGATAACTGCATTTCCTTCGCTGTCTGTGCTTACAGCAGTTGTTACATTTTTCGAGAGATAAATAACTTCTCCGTCTTCTCCTTTGGAAGGTGTGAGAATTTCACCGCTTTTATCTTCTTTGATAATCAAAGTTTCTTCTGTGAAATCTATGGCATGTGCATTTTTGTAAACACAGTTCATATGCCATTCACCAACCAGAGCTTCAAATGATGTATCGTGTTCTACATAAGATTCGCATCCGAATGAGAACAACAACACAGACACAAATATGATTAAAAGTATTTTCTTTTTCATTTGTCCTCCCGTGAATAACCACGCACACATTTTAGCATAAAACACATATTATGCAAAGCATTTGACATATTTTTATGATTTATTTTAAGGACCTGTCGATTACAGCTCCGCCAAGACATACTTCTCCGTCGTAAAATACTCCGACTTGTCCTTCCGCAACGCCTGTCTGCGGAGAATCGAATATTACCTCACATCCTTCTCCCACAAGTTTAAGTGTGCAGGGGATCTCTTTTTGTCTGTAACGGTACTGTACAGTACATCTTATCTCATTTTCACTGAGCGGATTTATGAGATTTATACTGTCTGAACTGAATCCTTTTGTAAACAGATGCGGGTTGTTGTGTCCGCAGGCAACATAAAGGATGTTGTTTTCAAGATCTTTCTTTGCGACATACCATCTTTCACCGCTTCCCAGGTTTCCTATGCCGAGGCCTCTTCTCTGTGCGATGGTGTAATACATAAGTCCGGAATGTGTTCCGATTACTTTATTGGTATCAATATCGACTATATCTCCCTTTTGTGCCGGAAGGTATGTTTTTAAGAATTTCGTAAAGTTTCTTTCACCGATGAAGCAGATACCTGTGGAGTCTTTCTTGTCTGCAGTTCTGAGATTAAGGCTTGCGGCAATTTCCCTTACTTTAGGTTTTTCGATATCTCCTATGGGGAAAAGTGCACTTGCCACCTGTTCTCTTGAAAGAAGGCTTAAAAAGTAACTCTGATCCTTGTTTCTGTCAAGACCTCTGAGGAGTTTCACGCCGTCTTCGGTTACTTCGTTTCTTACATAGTGTCCTGTTGCAATATAATCCGCATCAAATGTTTTCCTGGCATATTCCAGGAAGCACTTGAATTTTATCTCGCTGTTACACAGAACATCCGGGTTCGGAGTTCTGCCTTTTTTATATTCATCGAGAAAATATGTGAACACGTTATCCCAGTATTCCTTCACGAAATTTACGGAATAAAACGGTATTCCCAGTTTCAGACATACGCTTTTCGCATCGGCATAATCATCTTCTGCGGTACATTCACCGTTTTCGTCGGTTTCATCCCAGTTTTTCATAAATACGCCGATAACATCGTATCCCTGCTGTTTCAATAAGTATCCCGCAACGGAGGAATCAACTCCGCCGGACATACCTACAACTACTCTTTTCATATTTTTACCTACATCCTGATATAATTGAACTCTGCGCCCATATCAACAAGTGAATCTCTTTCCTGATTTCTGCAGGTAAAGATAAGCACCTGTCTGTCAACGGAACGCTTATAAAGGAATTTTAATACATTGCGGAGCCGTCTGTCATCATACTGTGTGAAACAGTCATCAAGGAATACGGGAATACTCCTGTCTGACAGAACGAGATCCATTATTGCAAATCTCATGGCAAAGTAAAGCTGATCAATGGTTCCTCCGGAGAGAGAACTCATGTCGACGAGCTGATTGTGTTCTTTGTCCATTACCATGATATTCAGTTCATCCGTCACAACAACATCTGAATACTTTTTGTTTGTGATGTCAGATACTGTCTTTGATATAAAACTGTTGAATTCTTCAGAAAAGCTGCTTCTGATCTCTTTTGACAGCTCGTTTATCTCATTGATGGCTATGTCATAAGCTTTCAGTTCGTTTTCGTAATCGGCGATAGCTTCTTCAAGTGATGAGATCCTTTCACATATTGCATTCAGAGACTCCATATTTTCTTCGCTTCGTTTTATCTCACTTATGAGCTCTGCGGAAGTTGATGTGGCGTTGAGAATATCTTCGTTTATTCTGTCCAGCTCGTTTGCAATATCGTCCTCGTTGTCATATTCTCCTGAAAGATTCATATTTATTGCTGTCTCATATTTTTTTGTAAGATCATCAACATCTTCGTTTAAAAGTATCTCATCGATTCTTTCAAGGACAGAATTATATTTTGTCTCAAGAACGATCCTTTTATTGCTTTTTTCGAGAAGATTATAGAATTCATCGCTTCCGTCACAGCCTACTTCTTTGTAGATATTCATGATCGCATCGAGATTGCTGTTTATTATTTCTTCCTGTGCGGAAATATCTTCTTTAAGAGAATCAACTATGTTTTTACTTTTCTGCATTTCTGCTTCAAGTCTTTCAACTTCTTTTCTTGTTTCATGTGCGTTGATGAAGAAATCAAGAAGCTCTCTCGCATCATTGCAGGAATACTTTTTCACAAGACTGTCAATATCAAGCTCGCACATGAGCATAAGGTTTGTTGTCCTGCTCATAAGAGTATCGAATCTTTCGTACTCAGGCTCTATCTCTATTCTCTTTGATCTTGCATTTGTCCTTATGATAAAGGTAGCAAAGGTACCCACAGCAAGTGCCGCAGCAATGTAGATGAATCGTGTATCAATAAACACACCCAAAAGAGATGCTATCAGCATAAGCACTCCGAGAGCGAGGGAAATTTTTGTGAAATGCTTTTCTGTCTTAATGAAAGACTTATATTTTTTAAATACATCAGCATTTGCACTTTCACCTGCCTGCTTCTGACGGTGTTTTTCAAGCTGCTCTGTTTTTTTTGTGAGCAGTTCTTCATCTTTTAATATCTCTTCATAATCGTAATTCACGATTGTAGAATTCAGAATATCTGAAGAATCCCTGAAAGCCTTGTACTGTGTCTGTTCGCTGTTGAGCCTTTCTTCAAGCTCATAGATCTTTTCTTCGGCTCTGTCGATATTGTTGTTTGACTGCCTGAAAAGTTCTTCTGTTTCAGAGGAAATGACAGGAGAAGAGTCTATCTCTTCTTTGAGCTGTTTCGCTTCAGCATCCGCAGCAACGTATCTTTCATATTTGTTTATGGCTTTGATGTATGAGATATTATCCCTTATGGAAACAAGGTTATCCTTTTGTTCTCTGAGGATATTCAGTTCTGCCTGAGTTTCTTTTGCACGGATACATTTTTGTTTATTTTCTTCCGATTCGGCAATTATCTCATCTCTTTTTATGATAAGTTCCTCAAGCTCCCTGACATCCTTTCCGTAAGGGCTTTTCGAACGTTTTCTTGTTCCGAGAGAATCCTTGTTTTTGTTGAGAATATCAAGAGCCTTGTTCAGGGATATTCCTGCGCTGTATGTGCCTGTGGCATTTACAAACAAGTCCCCTATTTCTCTTGAGAGCTCTTCTCCGGTGGGGTTGCCGAGCTGACTTATTGATGCAGTGTTGCGGAACATTACACCGGTTATATTTATATGTTTGTTTGCCTTTGGGATCTTTGCCGTATTATCAAAATCGAGACTCCATGTAAGGTCTTCGTTTGTATTATGGTCGTATAATTTTACCCATTCTTTTCCTTTGAGGAAATTTCTTTCAATACGATATGTTCTGTCTGCGTGTTCGTATACGATGGCACCTTTATAGTCGTTGCCGCTCCATGGAAGACATCTTTCGTAATCGGATGTATAAATTTTATTTTTACTGTACGGTTTATAGAAACCGAAAAACATACCTTCAATGAATTTGTGCATGGTACTCTTTCCGGCTTCATTGTCTCCCGCAATAACATTCAGACCATCTTCAAATTTAACCACCTTGTTATGGAATTTACCGAAGGCTATCAGGTGAAGTTCTTTTATTATCATTGGCTGTCCCCTTCTTCATATTTATACAGAAGTGCATTAAGCCCCTTGAGCATTGCGCTGTACATAACAGGATCTTCGGAAGCTCTCTTCATCATTTTCTGAATATATTTTCCTATAATATTATCCTTGTTCTGATGATAAAGCTTTTTGATATCATAGTCATAGACACTCTTGTCAATATATATAAGACAATAGAAATCTTTTTTCAGATCGGTGATAATGTCATCGGGATTGATGTGAGGATTTATATTTCCAATAAAGACCACTCTGTAGACATTTTTCTTCATGCCTTCTCCGGCAGATTCTGTGATCATGGATTTTATTTTGTTTGAATCCATTTTTCCTGTGAGCTTTATGATGATTGTCTTGAAAAGACATTCCGCACAGGGTACAAAGTTTACCTTTATGCTCTTTTTATCAATATTTGCATAGAAGTATCCATGGTTTCCGTCTTCTCCGAAGTTCAGCGGTTCGGGGCTTCCGGAATAGAATACTTTTTTCTTTATCTGTCCTGCTTTATGAATATGTCCCAGCGCCGCATAATCAAATCCGAGGGATTCGATAAGCTCCGCATCAATACTCAGATAGTCGCTTTTTGATATGGCATCACAGTGCAGGCAGAGAATATTTATCTTGCTTTTGTCGAGCGGCACGAACGAGAACGGCATTTCCGCATATCTGTTCTGTTTCCATCCGAAACCGTAGACTACCGTGTTCAGTTCATCTATTTTTACCGCTTCGAGAGTGTCGGAGAATATATGCACGTTTTCCGGGAAATCCACAAGAGTATAATAAGAATATTCGTCGTAATAATCATGGTTTCCCGGAGAAATGAATACCCTTGTATCCGGGATTGTCGCAAAAGCATCTGCAATCCTCTTCACATCGGAGATTTTTGTGTAACTGCTTTCGTACAGGTCTCCGCTTATGAGAAGAATATCTACATTGTCCTTTCTGCAAGTATCAATTATATTTGTAAAAGAATCATATAATCTTTGTCTGTGTTCGTTTGCTACGTCTGCCGGAAGAGGAGACGCGACAAAACCGCTGAAAAGATGAAAATCCGACGCATGAATAACCTTCAAGTCTCTCACCTCTTTATATTCTTGATTTTATGTTATATAATATATAATATCAGTCTTATAATACCATATTTGAGGTCAATATAAAAGAGAAGGAATACAAAAATGGCAAATAAAGAAACTATTCTTATTGTGGACGACGATGAACAAATACTCAGGTTTCTCAAACTGCAGCTTACGCATAACGAATATGATGTGCTTTCTGCAACAAACGGAGAAGATGCTCTGAAGATCCTGCAGAACAAAAAGGATATACCTCTTATACTTCTTGACATAATGCTTCCGGGTATTGACGGGGTAAGCCTCTGCTCCAATATAAAGAGCATCAATCCCAAGATCAAGATAATCATGGTAAGTGCAAAGAATACATCAAAAGATGTTATAAACAGCCTCGATTCGGGAGCGGATGATTATGTAAAAAAGCCGTTTGTATTTGATGAACTTCTTGCGAGGATAAGGGCAAACCTCCGCAAGACAAACAATCAGGAAAATTCAAATCTTATCATATTCGAAGACCTTATTGTTGACAGAAATACATTCGAAGTAAAAAGAAGCGGGGAGATTATTGATTTATCAAGAACGGAATACGACCTGCTGGAATATATGCTCCTGAACAACAATATCGTACAGAGCAGGGAGCAGATACTCGACAGGGTATGGGGATATCAGTATATGGGAAATGATAACATTGTTGATGTTTATATAAAATATCTCCGTGATAAAATAGACAAAGACCACGACAGAAAGCTTATCCAGACAGTGAGGGGCAGAGGATATGTCATCAAGTAAGAAAAAAAATAAAGGTGAAGAAGTCATAAAGCGTTTTAAAAACGAAAAGCTTTACAGAAGACTGAATCTGTCATTCAGCGTACTTAATATCTGTGTTACAGCAGTTGCTCTTATGTTTATCGTGCTCATCTGTTTTTTCACAATGAGAAGCCTTCAGAAAAACGGACTTGTGGAATTTTCGAAAGCGATATATGATGAAATTATTTCACACAAATCTGAGATAATCACTGTGCCCGAACATGAAAGAGCGGAGTATGCGTTCAATGAGTTTGTTATTCCGATGGGAGATGACAAACTTGAAGTGGGCATCGCTCTGTATGATTCATACGGCAGATATTCCGATTATCGTTCATTGACGCAGCTTATGCAGAGTGCTGGAGAGCAGGTGGAGTTTCAGTCCACGGATTATGAACAGGATGAGATAAATGTTCAGAGATTCCGCCACAAAAATATCCCGTATATGATGCTGATATCGGAAATAGACATATATGGACATAAACTTAATCTGTTCACATTCCAGAGTACGGCGGATACAAACTCGTATATGCTGTTTTTATCATTGATAATAATTATAACAATGCTTCTGAGCCTCGGGATGATGTTTGTACTCGGTATATTTGTAAGTAAGAAAGCACTTGCACCTCTGGAAGGAATAGCAAACTCTGTAAAGAGCATCACGGAAGAAAATCTTTCCGTGAGACTCAAGACACAGCATATTGACGGTGAAGTAGACAGCCTTATCATCGCACTCAATAATATGCTTCAGAGACTCAGCGTGTCTTTTGAGATGCAGAAGCAGTTTGTAAATGATGTGTCTCACGAAATGAGAATTCCGCTGACTATCATTCAGGGGAATCTGGATATAATAACATCATGGGGCAAAGATGACGAGAAAATACTTACGGAATGCCTTGATGCCATAGCCGACGAAGTAAGAAATATCAAAAATATGATGGAAAGACTGTTGTTTCTGCACAATGTTACTTCCGGAAACTATGAATTTGATATGATGGTACTCAGAGCATCGCGCTTACTGAATAAAGTATATAATGACACCAGACTTCTGACACAGGAGCATAATGTAATACTTGATTCAAAGCTGAAAGAAGACACAAAGATATATGTTGACAGGCTTGCTTTAGAGGCGAGTATCAGGGCACTTGTGGACAACTCCATAAAGTATACTCCCGAAAGCGGAAATATAATCCTTCACGCATATACAGAAAAGAATATGGTTAAATTTGCCGTAGAGGATACCGGCTGCGGCATAGAAGAAGAATATCAGGACAAAATATTTAACCGTTTCTTCAGAACAGACTCTGCAAGGAGAAAAACAACAGGCGGGAGTGGTCTCGGACTTGCCATAGTCAAGGCAACCGTTGAGGCAATGGGCGGAGATATCCGCATAGAAAGTGTGTACCAGAAAGGCACAACCGCTGTAATAAGTATTCCTATCTATACGGAATCGGAAAAAAAAGAGGATAAACATGGTAAAAGATAGCATTTATACCAGGACAGAGCTTTTACTGGGCGAAGATGCAGTTGAAAAACTTAAAACATCAAAAGTTCTTATTGCAGGTCTCGGCGGAGTAGGCTCGTATGCAGCGGAGGCTGTTGCAAGAAGTGGTGTGGGGCATCTTACACTTATAGATAAAGACACTGTTGATATTACAAACATCAACAGACAGCTTTATGCCCTCAATTCAACCGTGGGAATGGACAAAGCATTTCTTGCGAAAGAAAGATGTCTTGACATAAATCCCGATGCGGAAATAACAGCTATGAAAGAAAATATTTCCCGGGAAATAATAAATGACATTCTTGAAGACGATTATGATTTTATCATAGATGCCATAGACGACATAAATGCAAAGGTGGCTCTTATAAAGTTCGCATACGAAAGAAATATTCCTGTCATAACGTGTATGGGAATGGGCAATAAAACAGACATATCAAGAATATCCCTTGCGTATGTCGATAAGACCCATACCTGTCCTCTTGCAAGGATAATGAGAAAGAGACTTAAAGATGAAGGCATAAAAAAGGTTATGTGTGTATTCTCCTCGGAAGAGCCGAGAGTGAACCTTCCGAAGCCGTCAAGCATAGTATTTGTTCCCGCTGCTGCAGGGCTTATGATGGCACAGTATGTTATTATGTCGCTTGCGGAGAGCAAGTAACATGATCACCTGCGCATGGCAACGGTTTATTCAAGAGGAGAAAAATGAAAAAATACTTTATTGCGAGCCTTTGTAAAAACGGAATAATCGGCGGCGGTATCACTGCCGATTATGAATCTGTTACATACCACTGCGGAAAAATTACATTGCCGGAAAAGTACAGAAAATTGCAGATGAGATATGAAAATATTCTCTCAGCAGAGACCGGCAGGCTTTTTATACTTCCTGCAGTAACCATGAAGATGAACAATGGCGAAGAGTATAAATTTGTGATCTTTGCCAGAAGACGTTTTATGGACATACTCAGGGATATGGGTGTTATTACATAGCTTATTTTTACATAAAAATGTGCGTTTACGGACAAAATACTGACAAAAACAGCCTGTACTGAAAATGGGACAGGCTGTTTTTTTTGCTGTTTTAAGCGATATTTTGTCTGTTTATGTACTTTGTGTTTATTTGTATACCACGCTTCCGTATTTTGCGAGTTCATCGAGCACCCATGCCATTTTCTGCTTGCTGTCATCGCTTGTTCCGCAGATTCCTCCGTCCCAGAAAATAAGGCCGCCGTCTTTTCCGTAGATATCAATGGCATCTCTTACGCTCTTTCTTACTACATCTTCAGGTGCTCCCGGCATTGCTCCTTCGCCGTGACGATCCCAGCCGCCTGTGAGAACGAGACGTGAGCCGTATTTTTCTTTCGCACGGAGAAGATCTTCATTCGGTTCGGGAAGCTGACAGATGTCTACACCGATTTCCATATATTCGTCGATGAGCCACTGGTTGTTGCCGCAGTTGTGGAATTCCGCCATAGCTCCGCCTTCGTGGATTGCGTCGATTATCTTTATGAAGTACGGTTTATACATTTTGTTCCATATTTCCTTTGAAACGAAAGGTCCGTTTGCGCTTGCAAGGTCATCGCCTGTGAACATAACATCAGGCTTGATGTATTTATTGATATATCCTGCAAGTTCGACGATGAAATCCGTAAGCGCCGAAATGAGAGCTTCGAATTCTTCAGGCTCTTCGTAAATAGCACAAAGACCGTCTACCCATCCCATCATATTTATGGGGATGAGGAAAATTCCTGCTGTGTTGAGCATTGCGATATCTGCTTTTTCAGGGTCGCGGTTATCGTTAAATGCTTTTGCCATACCTTCCCAGTCAAGTTCGGAAAGAACCGGGAATTTGATTATCTCTCTCCATTTTGTGATGTCATCCATCGCTCTGTGTGACTCATCGGGCATACTTCCCGCATCGTTTTTCACCCATTTGACATTCATGAAGTCTGTGCCGGTTTGCGGGTCTATTGCTTTCCAGAAAGGAAGAGCGAATACGTTTACGTCTGCGGGGAAGCTCGGTACGAATTCACCCTTTCCACCTTTTGCCGTAATGAGGTAGTTTTCTCTTTTGTTCATAATTTTCTCCTTCTGATATATCATATCCATACTTTTATTTAAACACAAAAGATTTCCGTGTGCAAGAATTAATTGATTAAATATACGAATGAAAAATATTTTCTCGCAGACTTCCGGTCATTATAAAAACAGTTTCCGGCGGGGAATTTTTTTATCCCGGTTTATGTATATAAACATAACAAAAACAAGCATATTTTTTCCCGTTTTCCGTTTTTATACTGTTACAAATTGTGCATTTGTGATATAATTAACCGGAATACATCTATAAAACGAAGAATCAGTACAATATGGAGGAAAACGACTTGATTTACCGAATTTTTGCGGAAAAGAAAGCGGGCTTTGATGTTGAAGGAAGAAAACTCTACAACGAACTTTCGGGACAGCTCGGCCTTAATGGACTTAAAGAAGTAAGAATAGTAAACAGATATGATGTACTTACTGATGATGGTACAGATATCAATAAATTTATCTACGGTATCTTTGCAGAGATCAATCAGGACGATGCTTATTTTGTGCTTCCTGAGCTTAAAGAGGATGAAAGTATCTTTGCTGTAAGTTATCAGCCGGGACAGTACGACCTCAGATGCGACTCTGCGGAGCAGTGTATGAAACTTGTGGATCCGCAGATCAATGTAAAGATCAAGCATGCCAAGATCTATATCCTCAAAGGAGAAGTGTCTTCCGAAGAGCTTGAAAAAGTTAAAAATTATATTGTTAACCCCGTTGATTCTCGCATTGTGGATGCTTATGAAGCTATGGACTTTGCCGAAGAAGCTTCATCTGTTGAAAGAAGAGTTGTTCTTGACGGTTTCAGAGAAATGGCTGACAGTGAAATAGCGGAATTTCTGAACAAATATTCACTTGCTATGGACGAAAGCGACTGCAAGCTCGTCAGAGAATACTTTAAAAACGAAGAACTCAGAGATCCTACTCTCACAGAAATCAAGGTTCTTGATACATACTGGTCTGACCACTGCAGACATACAACATTCTCAACTATTATTGAAGATGTTAAATTCGCAGAAGGAAAGATCAACGAAAGAATCAGAAAAGATTATGAAGAATATCTTGCCGACAAGGAAATGATAGGACGTGCGGACAGAGCTCTCACACTCATGGATCTCGCAACAATCGGCGCAAAGATAAACAAATATAAAAATCTCCTCGATGATGTTGAAGAAAGCGAAGAAGTAAACGCATGCTCATACAACATCGATGTAAATATTGACGGCGAAAAGGTTCCCTACCTTCTCATGTTCAAAAACGAAACGCACAACCACCCCACAGAAATCGAACCTTTCGGTGGTGCGGCAACATGCCTCGGCGGTGCTATACGTGACCCGCTTTCAGGCAGAAGCTATGTATATCAGTCAATGCGTGTTACAGGTTCAGCAGACCCGACTGTGCCCATTGACGAAACTATCCCGGGAAAACTCCCGCAGAGAAAGATCACAACAACAGCCGCAAGTGGGTTTGCTTCATACGGTAACCAGATCGGTCTTTGCACAGGACAGGTAAAAGAATACTATCACCCGGATTTCGTTGCAAAGAGAATGGAAGTAGGTGCTGTAATTGCTGCGGCTCCGAAAGAAAACGTAAGAAGAGAATCCCCGGCACCGGGCGATGTGATCTACGTAATCGGCGGAAGAACAGGCAGGGATGGTATCGGCGGTGCTTCAGGTTCTTCAAAAGCTCACAACAAATCAAGCGTTGAAACATCAGGCAGTGAAGTTCAGAAAGGTAATGCTCCGGAAGAAAGAAAGCTTCAGAGACTTTTCAGAAATCCGGATTTCTCAAAACTCATCAAAAAATGTAATGACTTCGGTGCAGGCGGCGTGAGCGTTGCTATCGGTGAACTTGCCGCAAGCCTTGATATCGATCTCAGCACAGTTCTTCTCAAATATGACGGACTTACATCAACAGAACTGGCTATCAGCGAAAGCCAGGAAAGAATGGCAGTTCTCATCGAAGAAAAAGATGAAGAAAAATTCATCGCTCTTGTTGAAAGCGAAAACCTTGAATACTCAAAGACAGCTCTTGTAACAGACAGCGGCAGACTTGTAATGAAACACGACGGACAGGAAATCCTTAACCTCTCCAGAAAATTCATCGATACAAACGGCGCTGCAAAATACTCAAAAGTATGCGTAAACATGAGCGACGATGTAAATACGGTAAACATCAAGGGTGAAACATTCACTGACAGAATGATGAACATGGCGAGCGAGCTTAACGTATGCAGCCAGAAAGGTCTTGTTGAAATATTCGACAACACCATCGGTGCAAACACTGTTCTTATGCCTTTCGGCGGAAAGAAAGAACTTACACCGTCAGATGTTATGGCGGCAAAGATCCCCGTACTCAAAGGTAACTGCTCTACAGTCAGCGTAATGGCTCATGGATACGATCCGGTACTTGCAAAACAGAACCCGTACCTCGGTGGTCTCTACAGCGTTATCTCCTGCGTAAACAAAATGGTCCTCGCAGGTATCAACTATAAAGATATCAAACTTTCCGCACAGGAATACTTCGGAAAACTCCTTGACAAAGAAGAAAACTGGGGCAACGTATTCTCGGCACTTATGGGCGCACTCAGCGTACAGAGAAAACTCGGTATCAGTGCAATCGGCGGAAAAGACTCAATGAGCGGAACGTACGAAGATATCAATGTTCCTCCCACACTCATCACATTCGGTGTCGGTGTATGTGACGAAAAGAACATCCTCACAAATGTAGCTCGTGATGCGGGCTCAACATTCGTCCTCGCACTTCCGGACAAAGATGAAGACGGTGTAATCAATCTTGACAGCTATGTTGATCTTATCGAGATCATTACAGAAATGATCAGAGACGGTGACATCATCTCTGCATCAGGCGTAAACTTCGGCGGATGCATGGAAACAGTAACAAAGATGTGCCTCGGAAACGGCCTCGGATTTGAATATGTTGAAGGACTGGATCTTGACAAGCTCAACGAATGTTTCTACGGCGCAAGTGTTCTCGAACTGAAAGACATTTCTTCTCTTGAAAAGCTTGGCGACTACGGTGTGATTCTCGGCGTCACAACAGATGACGGAATGTTCACATTCGGAGATGAAAAAGTATGCTCATGTGAATTCGTAAAAGCATGGGAAGCTAAACTCTTCGACGTATTCCCCATCAGAAAAGAAGAAGAAAACAAAGTTGAAACAATCAGTGACCTCTCAAGCGTGACTCTCATCAACAAAGGCGAAAAATTCGCAAGCCCGAGAGTATTCGTTCCTGTATTCCCGGGAACAAACTGCGAAATCGATACACTCCGTGCTTTTGAAAAGGCAGGCGCAGTGGGAACAAGCTTCGTATTCAGAAACAAACGAGAAAATGACATCAACTTCAGCGCAGAAGAAATGGCGAAGATGATCAATAACGCACAGATCTTCACACTTGCAGGCGGATTCTCCGCAGGTGATGAACCGGACGGATCAGGTAAATTTATCGTTTCCGTACTGAATAACCCAATCATCAAGGATGCTGTTCACGGACTGCTTGACCGTGGCGGACTTATCCTCGGTATCTGCAACGGTTTCCAGGCACTCATCAAGACAGGCCTCGTTCCCTACGGTGAAATAAGGGATCTTGAAGAAAACTCTCCGACACTTACGTATAACTCTATCGGACGTCACGTTGCGAAGGTTGTAAAAACAAGAATTTCTTCCGTAAAATCTCCGTGGCTTGCAGGGGTAAACGTAGGCGATGTTCACAGCGTAGCTATCTCCCACGGCGAAGGAAGATTTGTTGCTGACGAAGCTACACTGAAAATGCTCATCGAAAACAACCAGATCGCAGCACAGTACTGTGATGAAAACGGTAACGTTTTAGGAAACGGCACAGTAAACCCGAACCTCTCAACATATAACATCGAAGCTATCACATCTCCGGACGGAAGAATCCTCGGCAAGATGGGACACAGCGAAAGAATCGATACATACCTGTATAAGAATCTTCCGTCAACATTCAACGAAACGATCTTCACATCAGGTGTAAATTATTTCAAATAAACAGGAGGAAATATGCCTAAAGTTGCAGTAATTATGGGAAGCGATTCCGATTATGATGTAGTAAAAAAAGGAATCGGTATTTTAAAGAAATTTGATGTTGAATATGATATAAGGATCATCTCCGCACACCGTACTCCCGATGCTGCTCATGAGTTCGCATCAAAGGCTTACGAAAACGGATATGAAGTCATTATTGCGGCAGCGGGAAAAGCGGCTCACCTCGGTGGTGTGCTTGCGGCATATACTCCGCTTCCGGTAATCGGTATCCCCATCAAGACATCTATGATGGGCGGACTTGACAGCCTTTTGTCTATCGTCCAGATGCCCAAAGGTGTTCCCGTAGCAACGGTTGCTGTTGACGGAAGCGAAAATGCGGCACTTCTCGCAATTCAGATGATGGGCCTTAAATATCCGGAACTGATGCAGAAAATGGTCGATTATAAGGAACAGATGAAGGAAGAAGTACAGGCGAAAGACAGAAATTTCGTTGAATAATACTTTTTCTGTCAAAGGATGCAGTATTTGGCAAGTATCTGCCATATACTGTATGCAATTATGGAAAAATGGCCTAAAATAAGTGTTTTTGACGGGTGTACCTGTTTTGGTACACCCCGAAATACATAATTTTTACAAATAAAAAAACCTTATTTATCCTGAGGAGGAATAATGGATAACACAAAAATCACATATAAAGACGCAGGAGTAGACAAAGAAGCCGGATACGAAAGCGTGCAGAAGATAAAAGGAATGGTTGCTTCAACATACACACCATTCGTTCTCAGTTCACTCGGCAGTTTCGGAGGTACGGTTGCTATCCCTGCAGGATACAAAGAACCCCTTCTTGTTTCCGGTACAGACGGTGTAGGCACAAAGCTTATCGTTGCTCAGAAAATGGACAAACATGATACAGTAGGTATCGACCTTGTTGCGATGTGTGTCAATGACGTACTCTGTCACGGTGCAATGCCCCTTTATTTCCTTGATTATATCGCTTGCGGAAAAAATGAGCCTGACAAGATCGCTCTTATTGTCAAAGGCGTAACAGAAGGATGCAAAAAAGCCGGCTGTGCTCTTATCGGCGGCGAAACAGCAGAAATGCCCGGTATGTATGCAATAGACGATTATGACCTTGCAGGATTCGCAACAGGCGTAGTTGAAAAGGAAAAATTCATCACAGGCGAAAAAGTAAAAGAAGGCGATGTTCTCATCGGCCTCGCTTCTTCAGGCGTTCACTCAAACGGATTCTCTCTCGTAAGAAAGATCCTCTTTGATCTTAAAGGATATACTGTTGATTCATATATTGAAGAACTTGGTATGACAGTAGGCGAAGCGCTTCTCGTTCCGACAGAGATATATGTAAAAGATATTATGGCTCTTCTCGAAGAAGTTGACGTTCATGGTATGTGCCATATTACAGGTGGCGGATATATTGAAAACGTTCCGAGAATGATCCCTGACGGACTTTGCGCTGATATGGACGTAAAGAATGTAAAATACAATCCGGTATTTGACTTTATCGCAAAAGAAGGCAACATCGAAATGATGGAAATGTTCTCCACATTCAATATGGGCATCGGCTTTATGGTTGCTGTGGACGAAAAAGACGTTGACAAGACAATAGAAGTTCTCTCAAAATTTGAACACAATCCGCAGGTTGTCGGAAAGATCACAAAAGGGGAAGAAAAGATATGTCTGAAGTATTAAAAAGAGTAGTCGTTCTCGTAAGCGGCGGCGGAACCAACCTTCAGAGTCTTATCGACAAAGTGCACAAAAACTCATGCGAGATCGTAGCGGTATTTTCCGACAATCCGAAAGCATATGGACTTGAAAGGGCAAAAAACGCGGGAATTTATTCCGAAGCGATTTCTTACAGATCTTTCGAAGACGAAAAGGACTTTTTTGCAGAGCTTTACAGCAAGCTTGACGGGCTTGATCCGGACCTTATCGTACTTGCGGGATTTCTGAAGATTCTCACACCCGAGTTTTACAGCAGATTCGAAAATAAAATCATGAATATCCATCCGTCTCTTATCCCCTCTTTCTGTGGGAAGGGATTCTATGGAATAAGAGTACATCAGGCAGTGCTTGAGTACGGAGCAAAGATCAGTGGTGTTACTGTTCACTTTGCAGATGACGGAGCTGATACAGGCCCCATCATCTTACAGCGCAGCGTTATTGTTGAAGACAGTGACACTCCCGAAAGCTTACAGGCAAAGATTCTCGTTCACGAACACGAAATTCTTCCTCAGGCAGTAGAGCTTTTCTGCAAGGACAAGCTTTATATGGAAGGAAGAAGAGTTAAAATCAGACAATAACAGATAATATATGCCCACAGGCTTTATGATATGATCTGTTATCAATAAACATACTGCACATTTGTTTAAGAAAGAATAATTAAACTAAGGAGACCAAAGATTATGGCAAGAAGAGCGCTCATCAGCGTATCAGACAAAAGCGGAATCGACGTTTTCGCTAAACAGTTGGCAGAGCTTGGTGTTGAAATTATTTCAACAGGCGGAACAGCAAGACTTTTACAGGAAAAAGGCATCAATGTAATCGGTATTTCCGACATCACAGGATTCCCTGAATGTCTCGACGGCAGAGTAAAAACTCTCCACCCGAATGTACACGCAGGACTCCTCGCTATGAGAGATAATCCGGATCACATGAAACAGCTCGAAGAACTCAATGTTCAGACAATCGACTTCGTTGTTGTTAACCTCTATCCGTTCAAGAACACTATCCTCAAGGAAGGCGTTACATTCGAAGAAGCTATCGAAAACATCGATATCGGCGGACCGACAATGCTCCGTTCAGCAGCTAAAAACTTCAAAGACGTTGCTGTAATCACAGACCCGAAAGATTATGACAAAGTAATCGAAGAACTCAAGGCTGAAGGAAACGTTACATACGAAACAAAACTTTACCTTGCTAACAAAGTATTCGCTCTTACATCATACTATGATACACTCATCGCTGACTACCTCAAGAAGGTAAGAGGCGACGAATCATTCCCGGAAAACCTCACACTTGCATACGACAAGGCACAGGATCTCCGTTATGGCGAAAACCCGCATCAGAATGCTGTATTCTACAAAGAAATCACAGGCACATACGGTTCACTCTCAACAGCTAAACAGCTCTGGGGCAAAGAACTCTCATACAACAACATCAACGACACAAACGGCGCTCTCGAAATCCTCAAAGACTTCGCAGGCGAAATCACAGTTGTCGCTGTTAAACACTCCAACCCCTGCGGCGTAGCAAGTGCTGACAACCTTTATGATGCATACATGAACTGCTACAACGCTGACCCGACATCTATTTTCGGCGGAATCATCGCTACTAACGCAGTTATCGATGAAAAGACAGCTGAAGAAATGAACAAGATCTTCCTCGAAGTAATCGTTGCTCCGGGATTCACAGAAGAAGCTAAGAAAGTATTCGAAAGAAAGAAAAATATCCGTCTCCTGGAACTCGAAGGCATCGAATTCAACGAATACAAATATGAAACAAAGAAAGTTCTCGGCGGTGTTCTTCTTCAGGAAAGAGACAGAAAGCTTTACGAAAAACTCGAAG
>SVCP01000020.1 GCA_015058295.1 Anaerofustis stercorihominis | reverse complement strand
GCCGGCTATGAAAGAAACAGCAGAAGCTCTCATCGAAGCAGGCGTTAAAGAACAGGCTAAGATCCTCGTTGGTGGTGCTCCTATCACACAGGCATTCGCTGATGAAATCGGTGCTGACGCTTACGCTCCGGACGCTGCTTCAGCAGCTGAAATGGCTAAAGAACTCGTTAAATAATTTAACTTTAGCACATATTTAGGACGTTACTTAATTAAAAAGGGTGGTTGCAATGCAGCCACCTTTTTTATTTATGCTTGTCTAAATTTCCGTATGCTGTGTTGGTTGCTGCGCAGCTGTCGCTCATTTACTGCAAGTAAACCACGCGCCATCTGCTCGCAAGCCGCCTTGCCTACGAAAATTTATCCTGCGCATACTGCTTGTCTGAATTTCCGCAGACGTTGTTGTTTGCTTCATCGTCGTCAGTTACGTACTGTATAGTACGCGCCTGCCGTCGATTCGCAAGCCGCCTGGTCTGCGAAAATTTATCCTGCGCGCGTCGAAACGGCTTTGATTTGCTCCGAAATACCATAAATGTCATTTCTCCGCTTATATAGCCGTTTCTCCTTTGTCGCACAAACATGGTTTGTGCGAGTTGGGGAGAGTGGAAACAGTTTGTGTATTTGTTGCGAGTTTGTTTTCTTTGACAATCCCTGCCTGAAAGCTTCGCTTTCTTCCCTCCCTTACTAAGGGAGGGCTTGTTTTTATAAAAGAACCCGTATTCAGGAAAAAATAATGTTGAGATGAATATATAAATTACAAGTAGGCACACCAAGCCCGCCGCAGGCGGCTGAGCGACACGCAGTGTCACAAATACTTTCCCGGGCTCTCAGACTACAGTCACAATACCGAAAAGAAAAACGGTACAATATGTTACCGCTGATCATGCCCGGAGATATTCTCACGGGATTTTTTATTTTGGGGAAATATTATACTCACACATAATCCGTAGAAATTTTTCATATGTTATAACAACATTATGAAAGGGGTATCGGGATATGGACAGAGACATTACCGCTCGAATACTCAGAGAAGCGGAGCATATTGCATCCAGCGGAGACACACTTCGTTCCACCGCAAAACTTATGGGCATAAGTAAATCCACAGTACATAAGGATATGTCCAAAAGGCTCAAAGCTATTGATGCGGAATTGTTTGAGGAAGTGAGAGCTGTTGTGGAAAACAACAAGGCATTAAGACATATAAGAGGCGGTGAAGCCACAAGGGACAAATATCTGAGAATGAAGGAGCAAGTTGAGAAAACGGAATAGGTATATTTTGTGTATTGCTGTTATTGTGTGTGTATTTCTGATAAATTACTTTGTCAGCATACCGCAAGAGGAGGTAACTGCGGAGAAATACAAAGGAATAATACAGTTTTATGACATTGCCACACCTACGGTACTGGGAAATGATTTTTCCGTAATATCCACCATATGCGAGGAGTTTTCCGAAGGGCTTGAGTTTTCGTTTGTGAAGCTGAACAAGATAAACAGTATTACTCCCACGGATACTTATCTTTCTGTACAGCAAAACGCAGACATAATCCGCTATGATCCGTCCCTTACGGATATGAATGCGGTAATGACAGACACTGATTTTACATTATCCATGAAAAAAGTGTATCCGGAAGTTCCCGTAAAAAGCGATACAGGGAAGGTTATCGTGCCTTACTGGTATGATATATATGTGATTATTCTGAACAGGGACCTTCTTGAAAAGGAAGAGATCGACTTCCGTGGCGATATTACAAGGGACAGTTTATGCGCTGTCATATCTTCCGCATATGAGAAAGGCGGGGAGGAGTATCTGGGCTATTCTTCCGAAAAGGCTAAAGAGCTTTTATTTGATACACGATATCCGACGGCTGTTGCGAATGAGTATGATCTGTTCGGGGACGAATCACGCAGTATAAGCGAATTTGCAGAGGGAGATATTGTGTTGTATCTGGGAACGCTGAAAGATGTGGCGTATCTTCAGCGGCAGATCAAGCGGGGAAAAAATATCTGTTCATATGATGTGCAGTTATATCCTGCAGACGAAGAAGTGATGTATATAAGCGAGATCGGCAGTTATGCATTCAGGG
Source organism: Anaerofustis stercorihominis (assembly GCA_015058295.1). GTDB lineage: Bacteria > Bacillota > Clostridia > Eubacteriales > Anaerofustaceae > SVCP01. The sequence continues at coordinate 26,592 of SVCP01000020.1, read as the reverse complement.
AATGCGAAGATGTAAAAAAGAAAGAGTTGCTTTTGGATATAGCGGAGTATGTGCACTCGTACGATGCCATGAAGTACACGGAAAATTTAGGTATGCTTGCGTGGATACCGTATGAAGAGATTCAGTATGAAAAATATCCGTATTTACGGGAGTTTGCGTATTTCATCGGAAGGCGTATATTTGTTGAGTGATTTTATTATGAGAAAAATCCATCCTTTGTGTAAAAGGATGGACTGTCATGATCTCCCTCAGGGTGTTAATGCCACATACCGGGACGGCCGCAGGCGGCTTCTGTAATGCGTCAGCATTACAGTTTGTAGACAAGGTATGGAGCAAGCTTGCTTTGCACAAGCCTGCGAAGCGGGCAAACTCGCGGAAATCATATTTCCGCGATGAAGGAGAAACGGCTATATAAGCGGAGCAGTTCCTTTTATGGGACTGCGTAGTAAATCAAAGCCGTTTCGACGCGTGGGCTGGGAGGGGAACTTTCTTAAGCGCAAGAATGAATAAACAAGAAAATGCGGCACAAGGGCAGTTACTTTTCCATACTTTCAGCATCATTCACGGCAAATCATACAGAAACGGTACAGACTGCCTGTTCCCGTACAAATATTCTCAGAACTACTGCATAATGTATATTTTCAGCTTTCGCATACCGAACTCAAGAGCCTTTTCGTGGGAATCGAAATATATGTCGATGCGCCCTTCGGTGATGGCACTGCCACGATCATGTACTTCAAACATTCCTCCGTTTGAGTACGAATCGAAATACGGTATGTATACTTTTGTTCCAAATGGTATGCTCTCTGCTGCGGCAATTGTATGAAATGCTCTGAGTGCCGTGCCGTCAGCAGCAGGGTACCCTGTCCATTGTCCGTTGCAGGAATGACATCCGCAATACGCAGTTGCCGTAACGGTCATTTCTTTTCTGTCCGGTTTCGTTTCTTTCTTTGGTTTACTTTGTGCAGGTTTACTGTTTTTCTGCGGTTCTTTTTTCTTTGCTGTTTCTGATTTTACAGTACCTGTGGATTTTTTCTTTATGGTTGTTTCTTTTGTATTATTTGCTGATTCTTCCGCTTCTTCCCGGTTTGACTCTTCCGCAAGGGATATAAGTCTGTTCTGCACTTTTTCTGCGGAGAGCCTCATATAAAAGGACGAGTGTGTATTCTTCACCACCATGTCGGTTATTGTATCACCGGCTGTTACCGAAGGCCTGAATGTGAACATAAACGCAGCGCACATACAGAGAATGAGTGAAAGTGTCCTTCTTCTTTTTGTTTTTTGCTTAATATTCATTTTAAGCCTCCTTTTGGTTTTGTAACGAAATTGTAACATCAATATCCCGCAATGTAAAGAAAACCCGTATAATTTTCTGCCCGGATATGCGGGCAAAGGAAGATATAGTAAAATAAGTATTATTTGCTACGCTGTCACAACAGAGGAGATTTGTGTTGATAAAGGCAAAACATTATAGTACAATCCATATATGGAAAAGTATTATGACATATTGAAAAGATCGGCATTGTTCACAGGTATGAGTGACAATGATATAAATGAATTGACAAGATACCTTGATACTTATACAAAGAAATATAAAAAAGGAGAATATGTCCATTACTGCGGCGACAATCTTGACCGTTGCGGCATAGTTCTTTCCGGAGAACTGCAGGCGCAGAATGTCAGCTATGACGGAGAGGTGTCCATCAGCGCTGTGAATTATGCAGGTGATGTATTCGGTGATTTGCTGATGTCCTCGAATTCCGTTACCAGCCCTGTTGATGTTGTTGCCGTAAAGGATTCAGAGGTGCTTTTTATTCCTTTCGGCCGTATTATGACAGACGGAGGCGGCGAAGCTTTGTATCGTCTCAGAATGAACCTTCTGGGGGAAATATCGGAGAAATATTTTGCCCTCAGAAAGAAGATATCATATCTGAGTGCATCTACTGTCCGTGAAAAGATCGTTCTCTTCCTCACAGACCGCCAGAGCGTCGCAGGAAAACGCTCATTCAGGATAAACATCTCTCGCCAGCAGATGGCGGATATTCTCGGAGTAAACAGGAGTGCTCTGAGCAGGGAATTATCGAGAATGATGGAGGAGGGGTTGATATATTTTGACAGGGATTATTTCGAGATCCTCGATAAGCTTGTCTAAATTCTTTTATACTGCGTTGTTTTCTCGTCGCTGCCGGTCACGTACGCTTAAGTACGCTCCCGTCATCGACATCGAAAGCCGCCTTGTCTAAAAGAATTTATACTTCGCTTATAGCTTGTCTGAATGAACGAATACTGCGTTGGTTTAAATTTCTGATTGAAGAAAACAAAAGCCCTCCCTTAGCAAGGGAGGGAGGAAAATCGCAGGATTTTCAGGGAGGGATTGTACGTCATAAGTAACTATGAAATATTAACAGGAAAATATACATCGAAGATGAGTGCTTTCAAGAAAAGATAATCGTATTTCTGCAATAAAGCGGAAACCGGATTGCCCCTCTCAGTCAGTCTGAGATGGTTCATAATGTTGGAACGGAGAATTTTTCCAAAAAAGTAAGAATGCCTTGTCCGGCAAAATCAAGGCATCCTAAGCAAATATATTATTTAAAAGGAGAATTGCGAATCGGTTCTCTTTCCGGTAAATCAAACGGTGCATTTACCGCTCAACCGATTCTGTGGATAGTATACAGGCTGTCAGATACTTTGTCAAGTGTTTTTTATCGTTTTTTAACATTTTTTGCAACATTTTTTACCATATTTTGGTGTATGATTGCAAAGATTATAGGGGTGGGTGTATTATTCAAAATATCGCTCAAATTTCTTGATGAAAGGATAATCAGTATGAAAAAATATTCAAAATTCGTTGTCAGTGCATGTCTTACAGGTGAAAACTGCAAATATAACGGAGGAAATAATTTTAATGAAAAAGTAAAAAACTTCCTTGCGGACAAGCAGTACATAACTGTCTGCCCGGAAGTTTACGGTGGTCTGTCCACACCGAGGGATCCGTCGGAGATAATTTTGTGTGACGGGGAGCTGAAGGTTATTTCGGACAAAGGAAAAGACGTGACGGAAGAGTTTGTTTCGGGAGCACAGCAGGCGCTGAAAGAAGCTCTTGAGTCAGGCTGTGACTGCGCAATATTCAAAGCCAAAAGTCCCTCATGCGGAAGCGGTGAGGTTTATGACGGGACTTTCTCTTCCGTACTCATAAAAGGCGACGGCGTTACCGCAAAGCTGTTCAGGGAAAACGGCATTGACATATTTACAGAGAAGGAAATTCATCTGTTGGATGAGCTTATTGTTTGATTACAGAAAAAACTAAGCTCTCCGTTTGTGCACAGGAGAGCTTTGTATTCTTTTCATAAAAACAGTAAACTGCGGTATTATAATTCCGTCACAGTGAATCTCTGTGGGACAGCCATATCAAATGTATAGATGTCTGTTTCCGCCCCGTCCTTTTCCACGGTGTATTTCGGGAGTTCACCGCCGAAAAGCTCCGTAAAGAAAGCAATAATATCGTCACATTCCACTAAGTCATCAAAAGATGAATCAAGGAAGTATTTGTTTGCACAGGTGTTGTATATTTCTCTGATTACTTCGTACTGCATATTTACCGCCTTGTAATTTGTTGCTATGATTTTATCACAAAATATTATATTTGTCAAAATAATCCCGAAGCCAGATACAGTTTCATAATATTTAAAAACTTATCAAATCCTTTCCTGTCCTCCTCAGACAAAGAATTTTTCATTTTCAAAAGAATTTCAGCACGTTGCTCCTTTGAAAGAGGTTTACTCATATCAATATCCGAAAGTATATTTCTGAGAGTATTGTAATATTTCTTTTCGTACTCATTTTTTACGGCAGAGTCCATATTGGTGATAATATCGCTGATTTCATCGGTGAGCTTTTCCTCGTGAGTATCTCCCGTGAGAATGTATATGCATTTTTTTATTTCGTCTTTGTCCATTTTCTGTCCTTTTTTTATTTATCTATGCATTCATTCACAAAATTATTCCTTCTGCGTAGTATATAGCGTAAAAAAGATATACGGAGGTTATATATGTGTGATTTTTTCAATGACTGCAGCTGCGACAGCCTGTTGATGTTTTTCCTTCTTCTTGTGGTACTCTTTGATAATATGGGTATCTGCGGTGATGATCCGGGCATGCTTCTGTTCTTCTTCCTCTTGCTGATCATTATCGCCATGCAGTAAGTAATTGCACAAAGGCAAAGAAAAATAAATTATTACGGAGGATACGGTATTGAACGGTTTATTCAATAATAATAATTTTGACTGCAACTGGCTGATAATAATTCTGCTTGTTATGCTCCTTCTCGGAGACACCGACTGCAATGACAACTGCGGATGCGGCGGAGGATGCGGCAGTCTGAGCAATATATTCGATGACTGCGGCGGAATAATTGTAATCATTCTTCTGATTCTTTTGTTCTGCGATATGTAAAGGTTTTAAGCCTGATTATAATTGTTAAGTATACTGCCTGTCGGTTCTGCCGACAGGTGCTTTTTCAGAGAGGAGTACATATTATGAACAAGACACTGAGCATAAACATCGGAACTGAAAATATACTTCTTTTCGGTTCGTTTGCTTTTTTGCTTTTTTATGCGGACTCGAAGATCAATCAGGCACTTGAAGGTGCCGGATATGAGGGGGAAACATCTTCCGTATCCTCCACAGACTACATACAAAGGATGAAAAATGCCGTAATGGCAGATGATTATGCTGTGATCAGGACACTGTATAAGGTAAAAAGTGCTATAAATGACATACTTTATGCGGATTTCTGCTCATTCGGCCCCAAAGATGAACATGGAGTATTGTCTGTTGTGGACAGTATCCGCCCGTATATGACCCGCAAAAACCGCGACAGTCTCGAGGGAATACTCTCAGGCATAGGAAATGTCAGAAACACATTTTCCCGCCTGGAAGATTCGAAAAGAAAACTGACTGCCGTCTCTGAGCTTGGCAAAAATGAAAAGCTGAAAGCCGCACTCAATGAGCTTCCTGCAATCACCGGCTCGGAAAAACTTGAAAATCTGAGCAAAATGAAAGATATGCTTGCAATGTTCAGGCCTGTGTTCAGTGCAGACAGAAATCCTCATAAAGAACATGACGACGAAAACTGTACGGATACTTCTGCCGAAAATGACAAGGACCTTGAGGAGATAATGGATCTGATAAATATTCTGGATAAGAAAAAGTAAACAAAAAGTATCGGAAAGGATCCCGCTTTGCGACAAAGATACATAAAAAAGACCGCATCTGCAGTCTTTTCAGCTTGTGGAAAAAGTCCAAACCGGCAAATCATTGATTTGATATTTTGTGAAGATTTGCCTTGCTGCGTTAAATTTTCATGCGAAAAAGCTCATTTACGGGAAGTAAACCACGCTTTTCCGCACAAAAATTATGCCTTTCCTTTGGACTTTTCGAACAACCTGTGAATAACAAAAGACCGCATCTGCGGTCTTTTGTATGTGATTATTACATAATTGCTTTGCCTTCTGCAACGAGCTTGTCGTAGTTTTTGCGGGAAGCGATGTAGAGTTTTTCGCGGAGTTTTTCCGGTCCTCTTACGTCGATAAGGCAACGGTTGTCTTTTCCGATACCGTTTATAAATTCTTCGACAGCTTTGTCCATTTCTTCTTCTGTTGCGTCCATAGGAAGTTCAACATGAGCTGTGAATACGAATTTGCCGTTGTCATAAAGCTCTTTGAGTTTTGCCTTGTCGTTAAGCGGCTGTCCGCCCCAGCTGTCGAAGCCTGCTTCGATGAGGTAAGGAACGAACGGTTCGATAACGCCGCAGGAGTGAAGGTCGAAATACATTCCCATTGAGTGAACATGTTCAGCGATCTCTTTTACATACGGGAAAATCATTTCTTTATATGTTTCAACGGAGAAAGCCTGTGCTCTCTGTGTGCCCCAGTCGTCGTTAAAGTTTACGATAACAGGGTTGAACCATTTTTTGAGGTGTGAGTATGTCTTTTTATGTACTTGTGTAACCTGTCTGAAGAAGCGGTGTACGTCTTCCTGCTGGTCTTCGTCGATGAGGGCAACTACTGCGTTTGCGTAGTCCATGCATGCGATAAGTCTTTCAAAGAGACATCCGGGAACAGTGAACATAAGTGCCTGATCTTCCGGAACTGTGCCTTCCATTGATTTTGCGAAGCCTTCCCAGTCCCATGTATCCGGATCGGGGATAGTAACACATTCTTCCCATTTTGAGATATCCGTAACTTTCGGGTTGCCCGGTCTTACCATAGCGCCGTTTGCTGCGGGAACGTATACCCACTCTATGCCGTATCCGTCGATACCGCCTGCTTTTTCGGGATTACTTCTTGCGATTCTTTCCGGATCGCACCATACGAATGAAGAATATGTTTCACCTCTTGAGAACGGGGCCCACATAGGTGTTTTGCCTTCGTAGAGGCGGATCATGTTTTCTTTGAGTGTGATAGGTGTAGTGAAAATTCCTACGGGAGCGCCGGGGCCGCCGGGAACTGTTTTTGCGATGGTAAGTTCGCTCATATCGAATTTTTTATCAAGTCCCATATTTTTTCTCCTTTATATATGTTTGCATTACTATTATATCATTTAACTTTAAATACTGCAATCAAAACAGTAATTGTTTTTTACATCCGTCGGTATAAAGATTTGACAAGGAATATTGACTTGAAGTTGTTTATTTAATAAAATATTATTAAAACACAGAAAATAAATCGGGAGGGCACATTATGGAATTCGTAAATTATTTTTCTGTCTGGAACAGGCTTTCAGAATATGAAAAAAGTATAATTGAGCAAAGTATAATACACAGAGATGTCCCTGCAGGTACTGTGATATACAACTCCGATGGAGATTGTCTCGGGCTTGTGATAATCACAACGGGACAGCTTCGTGCGTATATCACATCCGATGAAGGCAAGGAAGTCACACTGTACAGATTGTTCCCTCACGATGTGTGTCTTTTTTCCGCAGCCTGTGCCATGAAAAACATACAGTTTGACATAACTATATCCACAGAAAAGGACAGTAATATTTATATCATTCCTGCGGAGGTTTACAAAAAACTTATGGACAGTTCCCTGACAATATCGAATTTTACCAATGAGATAATGTCCGCAAGACTGACAGAAGTGATGTGGATGATAGAGCAGGTGGTATTCAGGAGTATGGACAAGCGTCTTGCATCTTTTCTCATTGAAGAATCCGTCATTGAAGACACCAGCAAGCTGCAGATAACCCATGAGATGATAGCTTCGCACCTGGGAAGTGCGAGGGAAGTAATAAGTCGTCTTCTGAAGTATTTCAGCAGTGAAGGAATTGTAAGTATCTCAAGGGGTGTTGTTGAAATAACCGATGAGGAAAAGCTCAGGAGATTATCCGAAAGATAAATTATACAAAAAAGTCAAAAACCGCAGACATTCTGCGGTTTTCGGCCTGAATATGATGTATTGATTTAACCGAACATCTTAATGATTTCGGTTTTGGGGATAGCTCCGACAACAGATGATACTATCTTGCCGTCCTTTATGACGAACAGAGAAGGGATGCTCATTACACCGAACTGAGAAGCAAGTTCTTTTTGTTCGTCTACGTTGATTTTGCCTACTGCGTACTGCGGATATTCTTCGGCGATCTGTTCAACAACAGCTGCGATCCTTTTGCAGGGGCCGCACCAGTCTGCGTAAAAATCAAGAAGCATCGGTTTTTCGCTTTTAAGTACGACAGTGTCGAAATTTTCTTTTGTTACAGTGATTACGCTCATAGTCTGTTCCTTTCAGCTGTTTTTATTTATATGTTTCTGTGATTATAATATACAGTTTTTTTTTATTTGTTTCAGTGATAAAATCACATATCCGGGGAATTTTTAAGGAAAAGAAATATTTTTTGATGTAATGTTTACGGATTACGAATCAGTCTGCGGCATTTGCGGGAAAATTGACTGTAATTCGAGTTTTGTTTTCTTGTTCATTCCTTCTTGCGTCAGAAAAAGCACTGATTCCCACCCGCCCACCCTTTTTTGCGACGCTGCGCGTCGCGCTTCCGCCTGCGGCGGGCTTTGGGAGAGTGATAACAGTTTGTTCCGTTTATTCTCTGTTGCGAGAAAAACATGAAGTGCAATTCACAAAAGCCCTCCCTTATTTATAAGGGAGGGAAGAAAGCGTAAGCTTTCAGGGAGGGATTGGGCGATACACCATAAATTACATTTGGCTTTACATCTACAAACAATCCCCCCTGCAAAATCACGGATTTTGCTTCCCCCCTTTGCACAAGTGGGGCTTAACCTTCTCCGTCAGATTCGCTGACATCCCAAAGGGCGAGGCATAAAAAAGACCGCATTTGCGGTCTTTTGTGTATGAGATAGTTTACAGGATAGCTTTGCCTTCTGCAACGAGCTTGTCGTAATTTTTACGTGAAGCGATATAGATCTTTTCACGGAGTTTTTCAGGTCCTCTTGCATCAACGAGGCAACGGTTGTCTTTTCCGATACCGTTAATGAATTCTTCAACAGCTTTGTCCATTTCTTCTTCCGTTGCGTCCATGGGAAGATCAATATGTGCTGTGAAAGCGAATTTGCCGTTGTCATAAAGCTCTTTGAGTTTTGCTTTGTCGTTAAGCGGCTGTCCGCCCCAGCTGTCAAGACCTGCTTCGATGATCATCGGAACGAGGGGTTCAATGAATCCGCAGGAGTGAAGGTCGAAATACATTCCCATTGAGTGAACATGTTCAGCGATTTCCTTTACATACGGGAAGATCATTTCGCGGTATGTTTCGTTTGAGAAGAACTGTGCTCTCTGGCTGCCCCAGTCATCGTTGAAGTTTACGATATCCGGGTTGAAGTATTTTTTAATGTTTGAGTATGTTTTCTTATGTACGTCTGTTACTGCTCTGAAGAAACGGTGTACAGCTTCCTGCTGTTCTTCGTCGATGAGGGCTACAACTGCGCCTTCGAAATCCATGCAGGCAATAAGTCTTTCAAAGAGGCATCCCGGTACGTTTACGGCAACTGCGAGGCCGTCAATGAATTTGGGTTTCTGCTCGAGAGCAAATTCTTCCCATTCCCATGTATCCGGATCGGGAACAGTTACGCAGTTTTCCCAGTCGTCGATATCTGTAACTTTCGGGTTGCCCGGTTTTACCATAGCGCCGCCGACTTCTTTTACGAATACCCATTCAATGCCGTAACCGTCAATTCCGCCGCCTTCACGGTTGCTTCTTGCTTTGTTTTCGGGGTCACACTGTACCATGAAAGAGTTTGTTTCGCCTCTTGAGAACGGTGCCCACATAGGTGTCTTGCCTTCGTAAAGACGGAGTGTGTTTTCTTTGTGAGGGATCGGTGTTGAGTAGATGGGTGTTGAACCGCCCATCATTCCGGGAATCTCACCTTTTATTGTAAGTTCATTCATATCAAATTTAGTATCAAGTCCCATAATATTCTCCTTTTTGGTTGTTTATATAATCTGTATTACAATTATAACATTTATACCTTAACCGTAACAATACAAACTGTAAAAGATTTTTTATATGTTTTTCGTATTCACGGAACAATTCACAGACCCCATATGTTCAGTCATAAATCAGAATTACAGATATATAATTTTCAGTCCCATTTTTTCTGCATAATCTGATGTGTATGCAGTTCCTCCGCTATTCTTTCTTTTATATGCTATGCAAATGGAAGAATTGTCTACAAGATGCCTGTTTCTTTTTTGCATACAGCCGTCATAATATTCATCTGATAAAACCCTGACTTTATCGGCATATTTTTCAAGTTTTTTATACAAAATAATATCATCTTTTTTCCATCCTTTTGTGTGTTCTTTGAATGGAAGGACAAAAATAAGTTTAATATGCGGATAGCGTTTTTTCATAGAAATGATAACTTCCGCCGCAAGCAGATCAAAACCTCTTGCACCGCCTGTTCCGAAAAACACATATCCGGAATTTATCAGTGTTTTCACAACTGATACAGTTTTATTTCGCAGGTCTTTTTCGTTGTCGTAGATTGTCCGGTGTCCTGTAAAACAACAGGTTTTGTTTTTCATACATAATCCTCCGTATGGGGATTATATCCCCTTAATATCCGGGATTATATTCCCCATAATGATTAAAGTCAAGGAGGAAAATCTATGATAGTATTTGATAAACTCTGGGAAACCATGAGAAATAAAGGTGTATCAACGTATATGCTCAGGGAAAAATGTGGCATAGACAGTAAAACAATACGCCGGCTGCGGGCAAATGAAAATACCGAAACAAAGACACTTGACAAACTTTGCAAAGCGCTTGACTGCAAAATTGATGACATTATGGAATATATTGATGATGAAACTGATTGACCGCCTGAAATTTCCGGCGGTTTTGTCATACAGAGCTTCGGACATCTGAAAAAACAAACATGTCGTGGAATGTCCGTATGAAATGTGATATTATCATACCGTGGATTCCGGCACGGAAAGGAGGTTACATGAAAAAGCTGAAAAGAGCAGACCGCAGGCGTCTCAGTAACGGTGCAAAATATTATGTTGAGCTTGCAAAGACGAGCAACAAGGCATTTCTGCCTTTATTTTTTTGCGACAAAAGGTATCTTGTGCTTATGGGTGGCGGTGGCAGCGGAAAAAGTATCTTTGCAGGAAGAAAAATACTTGAGAGAGTATATACCGAAAACGGGCACAATGTCCTGGTTCTCAGAAAAGTTGCAAGAACTCTCAGGGAGAGCTGTTTTAGGCAGCTTGTCAGTCAGATACAGGAGCATTTTGATATATCCGCCTGGAAGATAAACAAAACGGAGATGAGTATCTTATCTCCCAACGGCAGCAGGATAATCTTTGCGGGGCTTGATGATGCGGAGAAATTAAAATCCATTTACGGCATTACCATGGTGTGGATCGAAGAGGCAAGCGAGATAAGTCTGTCGGATTTCAATCAGGTGGACATAAGGCTGAGGGGGAAAACAGCATATTACAAACAGATAATTCTGTCGTTCAACCCAATAAATGTAAATCACTGGCTGAAAAAGAGATTTTTTGATACCAAAGATCCTGACAGTATGGTCGTAAAGACCACATACAAAGACAACCGTTTTTTGGATGATGAAGCGAAAAAGGTTCTTGAGAATTTCAGGGACACGGATGAGTATTATTACAACGTATATGCTCTGGGCAACTGGGGAACAAGCGGGCAGAGCATATTCGGAAGCAGGATAATAAATTCTCGTCTTGAAAACATACCGCCCGCTGTGAAAACGGGAGAATTCGGTGATGACGGAGTATTCGTGGAAAATGATTTCGGGTGTGTGAAGATTTACGAGGAGTATACTCACGGGGAAGAATATATTGTCGGGGCAGATACTGCGGGAGAAGGGGAGGATTATTTTGCGTCACAGGTAATTTCTGTATCTTCGGGAAAGCAGGTTGCGGTAATACGCAGAAAATATGACGAGGATTATTTTACTCATCAGTGTGTACATATCTGCCGGTATTACGGCGGTGCTCTGCTGGCGTTTGAGTGTAACTATTCCTCATATCCCGTAAGGGAGGCTCTCAGGATGGGATACACCAATCAGTATCTGAGAAGAAACGAAGACAATATCGCACGCAGTGTCATATCTTCATACGGCTTCAGGACAACGTCTCTCACAAGGCCGCTTATACTTTCCAATCTCACGAGGATAGTAAAAGAGGACATCACAAAGATAAACGACAGGGATACATTAAGCGAAATGCTGAGTTTTATCCGCACGGATACAGGCAGGATTGAGGCAGACAGAGGTTGTCATGATGATATGGTGATGGCGCTTGCCATAGCGTATTTTGTCAGGGAGGACTATCTTTCTTTACAGTCAGGGGAAGATACTCCCCGAAGGAAATACAACTTCGCCTTTGAAAAGGAAGGGTATAATGATGAAAAAATAAATATTTTATAGGAGGTAACATGGCAGAATATAATTTTGACGAATATATGTCAACTATGAATTCTCTGAGAGATGAGATACTTTCCGCAAGGGATTCCCTTGCGAAGCTTGAGTATGAGCAGGGTGTGAAAAATGCGGACAGCAAATATCTTTCGGATACGAGAAATGCATATGTGGATTATGTAAAACGAAACAATCCATACGGATATGACAGAGAAAAACTTGCCTCTCTCGGGCTCGGTTCTTCGGGAGCGGAGAGAAAAGCCCTGTCCGACAGTTTTTCGGAATATCAGTCCTATCTGGGCAGGGCGCTTTCGGAAAAAGCGGACATTCACAAAAATCTCGTGAACGAGCTTGTGCATTCGCAGATAGAAAACGACGAGAAGCGAAAACAGTATGCGCTTGAAGATGCAAAGGCAAAAATGGAAAACTACTGGAGGGAGTATGAATGGGACTACATCAGAAACCGTGACAAAATCGAAGATGAAAGATACGAGAAGGAGCTGAGAGGATAATGGGTTTACTGAACATATTACTTGTTTTGACTGTGATATTCTTGCAGCTTATGTGTTTGTCTGCGGTAAATTTACTGATGAAAGATGTTGATGAAATTTACTTTATGCTCGAGGATATGCCGGGATCCGCTCTGCGTTATGAAAAAGCAGAGGAGGATCTTTTTTATTACGGTGAAAATGATGAGCCGGACGAAGAAGAGGTTGTCCGCATAAAGATAATGGAAAACATCGAGAATTTCGGTACAAATAAAATTCAGGAGGATATTTAATGTCAGACATAAATTCAAACAAACAGAAAATAAATTACTCCGAGATTGCAAATACAATATGGCAGGAGTATGAAAGAGGTGTGGAGCACCTTGTAAGAATGAATCTTTACAATATCTGCGATGATTCGTACAGGTTCTATTCGGGAAATCAGTGGCACGGGCTGAAAGGCGGAGACGAAGTATATCCCGCATACAACGTAATAAAAAGCGTTGTTGACTATAAAGTTTCGGGCATTGCGCAGAAAGGATTTTCAATTACATATCAGCCTTCGGATCTTGGAGGCGGGTTCGAGCGAAGAAGCAGGGTATGTGAGCTTCTGACACTCAATGCGGCGAAAAACTGGGAAAAATTAAAACTTGACAAGCATATCTGGGATATTATTCACGACGGAGCTGTGTTCGGAAGCAGCTTCGTTTATTTTTATTACGAAGCAGCTTCCCTCAGGATGGACCTTGTGGACAGCACGAATGTGCTTTTGTCTGACGAACAGCAGCAGGATATACAGAAGCAGAAATACATCATTCTCGTTCAGAGGCAGTTTGTGGGTGAACTCAGGGATACTGCAAGGAAGTACGGAATGAACGAAGATGAGATAAGAAAGATACTCCCCGATGATGATACGAGAACATATGTGGGCACACACGCAAAGGAAGAGGTAAAAGGCGGCTCCGACAACGAAAAATGCACATCATTACTTAAATTATACAAAAAAGACGGAGAGATATACGCTGTAAGAGTTGTAAAAAACACTGTGATAATGCCTGAAGTGAAACTCGTGGGACTTACGAAATTCCCTGTTGCGCAGTTTGTGTGGAAGGCGGACAAAGGTTCTTGTCGAGGGCTTTCGGAAGTGTATCCCATTATTCCGAACCAGATAGAGATAAATAAATCTCTTGTAAGGCTCCTTTCCGGCATAAAGCAGTACGCATTTCCCCATATCGTATATGACAGCAGTGTACTCAGCAAGGATTCCGTCAGAAAGCTCTCAACCGTAGGAGCAAATATCGGCATAAACAATATGAAGATGCAGAAGATCGACGATGTCATCGGATATATGCAGCCTGCGCAGATTCACCCCCTCGCAGACAATATCATTTCTCAGATGATCGCTCTTACAAGAGAACTTTCCGGTGCGGGAGATGCGGTTCTGGGTACGGTAAATCCTGAAAATGCCAGCGGTGCGGCGATTATTGCCGTAAGGGATGCCGCTGAACTTCCCCTTAACAGACACGTATCAAGCCTTCGTCAGTTTGTGGAGGATGTGGCAATAATCTGGCTTGATATGCTCAGGGCATATTCATCCGGAGGAGTTACTGTAGCAATTATCGGTGATGACGGAAAAGTGGTTGCGGAAAAAATAGAGCCGGAAGAACTCAGTTCCATTATGGTGGATATAAGAATCGACATTTCTTCCATCAGTCCGTACAGCAAATATGCAAGGGAAGATGCGCTTTCGAAGCTTTTCATGCAGGGGGCAATCACATTCGAGGAGTTTGTAAGTTCGCTTGATGATGACAGTGCATCTCCGAAAGGGAAATTAAAGGATATCCTCAACAGAAGACATTTCTCATCGGAGGCTATGGATAATGGCGAAAAGGCGTAAGATCGCATCTCTGGAAGAGATCGCCGTTTTCTGGACGGAGATACTCCGAAGTGAAGACAGCGATCTTAAAGACAAGCTGAAGGTATCTGAGCTTCTTATCAAAGCACTCGGAGGAAGTATTGAGATAAAGGAAGAATCCAAAGAAAAACCTATGAACCTGGAGGAGTGTTATCGTGCGGTGATGGAAGTTATTGATATGGGAAGTGAATCTGAGGAGTGAGGCATTCCCGGGGAATCCGTACAGTAATTTCAGTTTACACTATCAGACAGATGATGACACTTTACGACGCATGGGGGCTATGTCGTTGAATGTCATAGTGATGAGGTGGTAAAGTTACGGTGTGCCGGATGAAACAAACATAAAGCCTGTCTGAATGCCGTAAAGACAGGCAGTCAAAAGCGGAAATTCCGCAGAAAGGAAAAACAATGAAAAGAAATAAAAAGGACAATGCATTCTATGAACTTGATACGGAGAGGATCTTTTCTCTTGTAAGAGAGCTTGATGAAAATATTGACAGAGCGTCCGTTGAAAGGATCATAGAAGAATGTTTCGGTGACGAAACGAACGAATACGATATTGAAAACCACCCTGCAGTAATTCAGGCAAGAAAGATCATCGAGCAGAAACGCTTTGATGAAGATCTTCGCATGATCAAAAGGGAATATCCCGATGAGAATGCCCAGTCGGTATGGGAGCTGGGAGATCCGTTTATCTCTCTTGTAATGACGGGCATCGTTGATGCACTCACAGCATATGAAGCTTACAGAGCGTACAGACAGCGTATGGGTAAAGCTCTTACACCGGAGATCGGCGGAGTAAATACGGGATACGGAGTTGTAAAAGAATTCTATTCTCCGGAAGAAGTTGACAGACTCACAGCGAAGGATTATGAAGATCCGAGAGTTATGAAAAAGGTGAGAAACTCAATGCTCAGATGGAAAAGAACAATGTAAAAAATAATGTAAAAAAGAAAGGATAAAAATATGGCTTATACAAATTTCAAACAGACATTCTGGTCAAAACACATTCAGTCGCAGCTTGAAAAACACTGCGTATTATTGGAAGACTGTGATTTTACTTACGAAGGCGAAGTAAAACACGGCGAAAAGATCAAGGTACTCGGAGTGGGCAGACCGACTATCTCCGAATACAATTCAACAGACATCGGTGTTGCGGAAACGGTAACGGATTCGGCAGTGGAACTTAACATCGATCAGGCAAAATACTTCAACTTTATGGTTGACGATGTGGACAAGGCGCAGGGAACACCGGGGCTTATGGAAGCGCTCACTCTCGAATCTTCAAGAGCACTTGCTCAGGAGAGGGATACATATATCGCTTCTCTTTATACGCAGGCAGGCGAGACAAGCTCTTCTGTGGCGGTAAGCACACCTGAAGATGCGAAGAAAGCCGTTGATGCGGCATTCGAAGTACTCTGGAACAACGGCGTGAAGATCGGTTCCGATGTTACGGTAGTTCTTACACCGTGGTTTTATAATCTTTTCAAAGATGAACTCACAAACCGCTATACAGACAATATGGAGCTTATCTCACAGGGCATCATCGGTCTTTATAACGGTGCGGCGGTGAAGCTTTCAAACAACCTTTATAACGACGAAACGGATGATTATATGTTCGTAAAGACAAAACGAGCAATCGCTTTTGCGGGACAGATCCAGTCTACGGAAGCATATCGTCCGGAAGGTCTTTTCGCAGATGCACTCAAAGGTCTTGATGTGTACGGTGCGAAAGTCGTGAAGCCTGATGAGATGTATGTGATCAAAGCTCACAAAGCATAAGAGCGGTTGTCTGTAATTATGCATCGGAAGGATATTTTCTGAGAAAGATGTGTTTTCGGACTATCGGGATAAAAGATAAATTATAACATCACATGTCAGCTTCGGACAACCTGTGATTAAAGAACAAACCGTCAGACGGTTTGAGCCTTCCTTGAATCTTGCAAGGAAGGCTTTTTTATTAAAAAGAAAGGAGATGATTCATATGAAAATGAATTGGTCTGAAATGAAAGAGGAGATATTCTCTCTTATGTTTATCGATGACAGTGATAAAAGTGAATATGAAAAGGCAATGATCCCTGCAGTGAATTATGCGATCAGGGAGCTGTCGCTGGAAGTTTCACCTGATATATGCAGTGTCGAAGTCTGTGTGACAGAGCCTGAAAACCTTCTTGGTGAGAGAATGAGAAAGTCATTGTATACATTCAGAAAAGGCGACAGAACTGCTTTCTGCGTGAACGGATGCGCAAGCATCGCTTTCCGTTACAAAGGAGAAGGAACTCTCAGAATCACCGCAAACGGAAAAGAAACGGTGTACGAACTGAAACATACGGATAATTTCACGGATTATTATGTCGGCCTTGCTGAAAGGGCATATGTCACAGCGGAGTTTACTTCTGAAGATAAGCTTCTGGTGAAAGACACGGGGTTTTACGCATATGGGGGAGATGATGTGAGTCCGTACGACAAATTCGTCAGATTTGATATGAATGTGCTTACGGACAACACATTCGCAGGGTTATATGAAATTCATCCTGTGAAATGCGTCGCGGAAGATGATGTTTATGAAGATTATTATTACGAAAAACCTGCTTCAATATATTTTGACAGGGACAAAAGCGGAGTATACCGTATCTATTATTACAAGGCTCCGGAAAAGATCACAAAGCATACTCCGGGAAGCGAAGAGATATCTCTTTCGTATGAAGCGGCAAAGCTTGTATGCCTGTATGCGGCATGGAGGCTTCTGAAAGAAGACAACGAAAGGCTCGCGGCAATGTATTACAACGAATATGTTGATGCAAGGGAGAATCTCAGAATCAGGAATATTTCAAAGGAAAATGCGGCTGTAGACATATGGCCGGAAAGGGGAATTTTATGAGAAAGATAAATGTTCCCGCAAGGAATACGGTATATTCCGTCAGATATTCCTCGTTCAGGGGGGCGGATTTTACACATTCACCTGCGGAGACATCTGTGCAGAGGAGTAATGACTGTCTGAATGTGTATAAGGATTACTCCGACAGTGCGGACACTATCAGAACGAGAAAGGGACTCAGAAAGATATTTTCCAACGAGTGTGAGCTTTTCGATCCGGGAGATATGCACGCAATGATATATTTTGACGGGAAGGTATATCTGCATTTCGGAGCATACCTTCTTGAGTATACGGATTTTCCGTCGGAGGTGTCGTTTACGACTCCCGAAAACGATAAACTTGCCGGAATAAAGATTATCGGAACTGCAATGAAAAACAGTGACAGCCAATGGTTTGTGTTCAGGGATAATCTGTATCTTATTGACGGAAGGAGCTATCGCTATCTTACAAAAGACGGATTTTTCGGGGACGTTGCTGCGCAGGGGGCATATATCCCCACAACAAGAATAAATGTTGATCCCGGAGGAGGAAACGGTGTCGTGTATCAGGAGGAAAATCTGCTTACGCCATACAGAAAGAACAGTTTTCTCTCAGACGGAGTATCAAAAGAATATAAGCTTGATGCGGAAAATATCGTTTCGGGAAGTGTAACCGTCCTGGTCAACGGAGTCTCCGTAAACAAATCATATTTTACGGAGGACTGCGAAAAAGGCTCTGTAATATTTGACAATGCGCCTGCTGTCGGTGCAACACCCGGGCAGGACAATGTCATCATACAGTTTGCTGTGCCTGAAGATAATGCGGATATGATCAAGAAATGCACTGTGGTAAAAGTATTTGATAACAGGGTATTCCTGACGGGAAATGAAGACTATCCGGGGGTAATATTTCACAGCGAGTTTGAAGATGCGACATATTTTGCCAAAAATTCCTATTATGATGATGGTGAGGACGGATGCCCCATAAGAGCACTGCTCACAGCGTCAAATGCACTCGTTGCCATAAAAGACAATGATACCAACGGCCCCAAGGTGTTTATCCATGTTCCGAGTATAGATTACGAGCTGGGTAAGGTGTATCCCATAACAAATACCCCCATATATCTCGGTGCATCGGGGCCGGGGATGAACTTCAACGATGAATTATTGTATTTGTCGCCGTCCGGCCTTGAGTCGCTCAGAATCACCTCATCCGCAATATCAGTATCTCACAGAAGTGATTTCATAGACGGAAAGCTTCTTTCGTATTCAAAAGAAGCAATGCAGAGTGCGAAGATGATCTCGTGGAAAGGATATCTTATGATACTCATTGACGGGGATATATTTCTTGCGGATTCGGAGTGTATGAGCAAGGTCGGAGGAGATATACAGTACGAATGGTTTTACTGGAAGTTTGCCCTGAATGAACCTGTAAAGAATATATATGATCTGAACGGAGAATTGTATTTCGCCTGTGCTGACGGCAATTTATACGTATTTGACGGATATACCGACGGCGGAAACGCTTTCGAAAGTTACTGGGTGATTCCGGAAGATCATCTCGGAAGTGAAGTGATGCTCAAATCCATAAACAAAAAAGGATGTTTTTTACGATGCAGGTCGATGGAAGGCGGTGCTGTGAGAGTAATGATCGATACGGACAAGAAAAGAATAAAAGATGTGGGAATCTTCGGCATCGGAAACTTTTCATTTGTGGAGGGAAAGACGGATTTTTCGAGGTTCAGTTTCTTTACTTCACGTGACTGCTACATAAACATAAAACCTGATGCAAAGCGATTCAGAAGCATTAACTTCCGCATATCCGGCGATGGGGAACATCCTTTCAGTCTGGGAGAGATCAAGGCGGAGTTTATATTAAGAGAATATGATTAAAAATAAGGAGGAAATATTATGAGTTTACCGTTATTTACGGATAATTTAAATATTATTTCGGCTCTTGACGATTCACCTGTAATGGATGCGCAGGAGCTGAAAGCAAAATTTGACGAGGCGGCAAATATTATACAGGCTTATATCAATGAGGAGCTTATTCCCGCAATCGAAGCGGAGATAAGCTATGCAATAAATGAAGCCGCTGTATACACGGAGGAATAAAATATGAAAAAGACAGATCCGAGAGATACGGTTTATACATCGGATGCGGAGGATCTCAGAAGAAGATATCTTCTTGAAAGAATAAAAACAGGGGAGGAAGTAAATTCTTCTTCTCCTGTCTATTCCTCCGGTCATGGAATAAACATAGATAAGAATAATGTTATAAATATCATTACAGCTGACGGCATATCCGAGGGAGAAGATCTGCCTCCGTCATCTGCAGATGTATATGATGCTTTTGTGCGTACAGATAAAATACTGAATCAGCTTGATGTGAATCTTATGACGGTTCAGGTGGCTGTTGATGATTTTATGGACGAAACACAAAACGAGTTTGTAAATCTGAATCAATTAATTTCGGATTTCTGTGAATCCGGAAAAAGCGGATCACTGTATTACGAGAAATACGCAGACGGCAGGGTTCATATATGGGGGACTGTGAAATTCACTCCAACAAACAGTACGGCGACAGCGGGTATTTATACATCAAATCAGATACAGGTTGATATGGGGCTTTACTTTTCTGTTCAAAATGCAGTTGTGTCAGGTACAGTAACGACGGGATATTATTACATATCAAATGCAGGTGTCAAAGACGGTACAACACTTTTCTTCAGAATAGTCAGAACTTCGGCAATCGCAACAACAGCAGAGCTGTCCGCACAGGTCAGTGTGTGGGGTACCTGGAGCTGAGAAAGGAGGAAATGAATGAATATTCAATTCACCTATATGAAAGAACTCGAAGCATTCCTGCAGATACTCTTACTCGGTTCAATGCTGTCATTTATCGTATGCTATGCGGTGGAAGTATTAAAGGAAAGCGGATTCACAAAACCGTGGGCTTGCCTTGCTGCAAGCATAATCTTTTCAGCACTGTTCGGTTATGGCTTCTCAAAGACATTCACCCGGATGAGCATAAACGAAACGGTAATGCTCTGCATCTGCCTGTGGCTCGGAAGTCAGGGATTCTATGAAGCTCTGAAAAACTCAGACGGCTTTATCGGAAGGGCGTTTGTCAGCCTTTCAGAGAGAACAAAACCTGACGATTACATTAGGAAGGAAGAACCTGAAAAAGATACTGAAACTGTTGCTCCCGATACTCCCGTAGCAGAAGAACCAAAAGTAGAAAAGCCTGCGGTAAAGCCCGCTGAACCTGTTCCCGAACCGACTGTTCCCGATGACGAGGAAACAGACGAAGAACCGCCTGAAATACCGGAATCAGGAAAGAGAGCTGTTTCAAAGAATCAGATTAAGGTACTTGTGAATGACCTTCGTATCAGAGCGACACCGGGCGGTGATATTTTGGGCTATGCGGACAAGAACGGATATTACACATATTCGGACAAGGAAGTAAAAGACGGTATCACTTGGTACAAAGTCGGAGAATGTTATATGGGGGATTCGGGCAGCGGAGATGTTGCTGTATGCAACAAAGACGATTATATGATCTTCCCGCTGAAACAGTATGTATGGGTATCAACAAAGTTCTCAAAAGATCACCCGGCTGTTGACTTCGGGTGGAGCAGAAACTACGGCGGATCAAGCCAGACACTTGTTGCACCGTATGATGTGAAGGTTGTAAAGACAGGCTATGACAGCACAGTCGGCAATTACATCTATGCACAGGCTACATACGAAGGTAAGAAATATACATTCCGCTTTATCCACTTATCCACTGTAAGTGTATCAAAAGGCGATACGGTGAAAAGAGGTGCAACAATCGGCAAAATGGGCAGTACAGGATCTTCATCAAGCGGGGCACATCTGCATTTCGATATTCTTGACGGACACAGAACTTCCCTTCCGTCAAATCGCTATGCTAACAGTTACGATGCTTTGAAGTTATGCTATGCGACTTCATCTGTGGTTGTTGACAGCGATACACTCAAAGAATTCAGTGTGTTGAAGGTGTAAAAGCATATGCAGCTAAATGAAATCTTAAACGCACTCACAGACAACATAACTCCGTTTCTGCTGTTTTTAACGGCAGTTGCGGGAATTATAGACAGCAGCACGAAAATATCCGCAAAGCCGCTGACAAGTTTTTTCAAATGGATCGGCGGCAAACTTAATGCGGATATGTCTGAGAAATTCGATGCTCTGGAAGCGTATTTTCTCAACGATTTTTATCAGCGGCACATAAACGGGGAGAATCTCACAAGGGAGCAGTATGAACTCGCCATAAATATGTTCGAAAAGCACCTTGTGCGGGGTGCGAACTCCGTGAACAGGCTGCATCTTGAAGTTCTGAGAGAGTATTACAAGTCTGTTTATATGTAAAAAGTATTATTTTATGATGTTCACATATCCCTCCCTTATGTGACAGGGGAGGGATTTTTGTGTTTTATGTCTGCAAGTACGGTTTTACATACATTTTACAACGGGACATTTAAAACTGTGATACAATACGGTAAATGAAAAATATGTATGAATAAGTGTATATGCTGTGAAGTGTATGCATATTCTGAGTGAAATGAAGATTCTGTAAAACAGTATAAAAGAAAATAAAATCAATTAGTTTGAAGGAAGGCTGATTAAATTTTCCTGTTTTCAAAATAAGGCTTTGAAAGCGACATGTATCGACGAATTTTGAGCGAAATCGTTAAATGCCTTTTGACAACTTGAATGGTGATGTTATAATGTAGACCGTGTATAGATATAAATATACATAAATTACGGTTAGTCAACGACGGTTTTGCGGAGGTACGTTCCGTCCGCGGATTTTGTGTGTCGTTTTCTGATAAAATATGATTAGGTGGAGTAAACAGCAATGGACATTAAACATGCTACGTTTAAAGGTGGGATTCACCCGTCTTACAACAAACACTACACAGAAAAGTTGCCCATTGAAGACATGCCGGCTCCTAAAGTTGTTGTGATTCCTATGTCACAGCACATCGGCGCACCGGCCAAACCGGTGGTCGAAGTCGGTCAGGAAGTTAAAATGGGTCAGCTCATCGGAGAAGCAGGCGGATTTATTTCTGCTAATATTCACTCCAGTGTATCCGGCGTTGTTACAGCGATCGAACCGAAAACATCTTCAAACGGTTCAAAAGTAACATGCGTGGTTATTGAAAATGACTTCAAGGATACAGTACACGAAAGTGTACAGCCCAAGGACTGGACAACAATGGATAAGGATGCCATCCTTCAGGCAATCGCTGACGCAGGCGTTGTAGGTCTCGGCGGCGCTACATTCCCCACAAGGGCAAAACTCGTTCCTTCACCGGACAGCGTTATCGATCATATGATCATCAACGGTGCGGAATGTGAACCTTATCTCACAAGTGACCATGCTCTCATGAGAGAACACGCTGAAAAGGTAGTAGGCGGTCTGAAGATCATGATGAAAGTTCTCGGTCAGACAAAAGGCTACATCGGTATCGAAGACAACAAGGAAGATGCTATCCAGGCGATCAAGGCAGCTTCTGATGATTCTATCGAAATCTACAGCCTCCACACAAAATACCCGCAGGGCGGTGAAAAACAGCTCGTTAATGCAATCACAGGCAGAGAAGTTCCTTCAGGCGGACTTCCGGCAGCAGTAGGATGCATCATTGCAAACTCAGGTACTGCAGCAGCTACATATGAAGCCCTCACAACAGGTATGCCTCTTATCTCAAGAATCGTTACTGTAACAGGCAGCGGTATCAAGAATCCGAAAGTGCTCCGTTTCAGAATCGGTACACCGACAAAAGACATCCTTGAATACTGCGGCGGACTTACAGATGACTGCGTAAAAGTAGTATCAGGCGGTCCGATGATGGGATTTGCTCAGTACGACATGGACGTTCCCGCAACAAAAGGCACAAGCGGCCTTCTCTGCATGAACGCAAAAGATGCAGCTATCGAAGAACCGTCAGCTTGTATCCGTTGTGCAAAATGTACACATGCCTGCCCGATGCACCTCATGCCGCTTTACATCAGCGGATATGCTGAAAAAGGCAATGTTGCTATGCTCGAAGAATACAGCGCTCTTGACTGTATCGAATGCGGAAGCTGTGCATTCGTATGTCCTGCAAGAAGACCTCTCGTTTCCACAATCAGACTTGCGAAGAGACTTGTTCAGGCTGAACGCAGAAAGAAACAGTCTTAGTTTAGGAGGAATATAATGGCAGACAGACAGTTTACAGTATCAGCCTCTCCTCATATCAGAGGCAATCAGACAACGCAGGTTATCATGCGTGATGTGCTTATCGCACTTTTACCTGCTTGCATCTGGGGTGTTATCCGCTACGGACTCAAAGCTTTGATCCTTTTCGTAGTCGGCGTTGCTTCAGCAGTGGCAAGCGAATATATTTGTCAGAAAATCATGAAAAAGCCCTCTACTATTGCAGACCTTTCTGCAGCAGTAACAGGTCTTCTCCTTGCAATGAACATGCCTGTTGGCGCTCCCTGGTGGATGCTCGCAATCGGCTGTGCGTTTGCAATCATTATCGTAAAACAGCTCTTCGGCGGTCTCGGATGCAACTTCGTTAACCCGGCACTCGCTGCAAGATTGTTCCTCGTAGCTTCTTATCCGACACTCATGACGGGTTCAGCATTCATTCCCGCAACAGAAGCTACAACATCAGCAACAGCTGCTACACTTACAACAGCTACACCGCTCGTTGTAGGTGCTGAAGGTACTCCGCTTCTTGATCTTTTCCTCGGAACAGGCGACATTCACGGCTGTATCGGTGAAATCTCAGCGCTTGCACTTCTTATCGGCTTTGCTTATCTTCTTTACAGAAACGTTATTTCTTACCGTATCCCGGTTGCGTACATCGGTACTGTTGCGGTATTCTCACTCCTCGCAGGTCAGAACGTTCCGTTCCAGCTTTGCGCAGGCGGTCTCATGCTCGGTGCTATCTTCATGGCAACAGACTATGTTACAAGCCCGTCAACACCGCTCGGTGAACTCATTTATGCAGTAGGATGCGGTCTTATGACATGCATCATCCGTTTCTACGGCGGATATCCGGAAGGCGTTTCTTACTCAATTATGTTTATGAACCTTGTGACTCCGCTTCTGGACAAATACATCAAGGCTAAAAAATACGGTGAGGTGAAGAAAAATGCGTGAATATGTT
This sequence comes from Anaerofustis stercorihominis, assembly GCA_015058295.1. GTDB lineage: Bacteria > Bacillota > Clostridia > Eubacteriales > Anaerofustaceae > SVCP01. Next base: position 2,218 of record SVCP01000020.1, on the reverse strand, counting down.
AAATTATCTGTAGTTCTTTTACTCATCTGCGCTATCGCTTGCGGTGCTCTCGGTTTCGTTAATGAAATCACAAAAGACGTAATCGCTGAAAATAACGCAAAAGTAGCTGCACAGGCAAGAATGGAAGTTATGCCGGCAGCTGATGATATTACTGAAATGGTAGAAGCCGCTGAAGTGGAAAAAATCGCTTCAACAATCGGCATCACAACAGCTGAACTTGCTGAAATCTATGTTGCAAAAGCAGGCGGAGAAGTTGTAGGATACACATTCACAACAAATTCAAAAGGCTTCGGCGGCACACTCAACGTTATCACAGGCGTTGGCGTTGACGGCAAGATCACAGGCGCTAAGGTGGTTTCTCATTCTGAAACACCGGGTCTCGGCGCTAAATCAACAGATCCCAACTGGATCGGTCAGTATGCAGGTCTCACAGCAGACGGAACAGTAGCTGTAGTTAAATCAGGTGCAGTTTCAGGCAACCAGATCCTCGCAATCACAGGCTCCACAATTACATCAAACGGTGTAACAACAGGCGTCAACTATGCTGGTCAGGCTTACCTGGCTATGGTAGGAGGTAACTAAAGTGAAAAACTTTATGAAAACTCTCACAAACGGTATCATTAACGAGAACCCGACATTCAAGCTCCTTCTCGGTATGTGTCCGACACTTGCTACAACATCAAGTGCTATCAACGGTATGGGTATGGGACTTTCCACAATGGCAGTTCTCATCTGCTCAAACCTGTTCATTTCTCTTCTCAGAAACGTTATTCCCGATAAGATCCGTATCCCGTGCTACGTTGTAGTTATCGCTACATTCGTTACAATCGTAGATATGGTACTCGAAGGTTTCGTACCGTCGCTTTATTCAGCACTCGGTCTTTACATTCCTCTTATCGTTGTTAACTGTATCATTCTCGGCCGTGCTGAATCTTTCGCAGCTAAAAACGGCCCGATCCTCTCAATCGCTGACGGCGTAGGCTGTGGTCTCGGTTTCACACTTTCACTCACAGTTATCGGTGCAGTTCGTGAATTCCTCGGTGCAGGCACATTCTTCGGTCTTCAGATCCTCGGCAGCTGGTATCAGCCGATGCTCTGCATGATCCTTGCTCCGGGCGCATTCCTCGTACTCGGTCTTATGATGGGCGGACTCAACAAACTTCAGGAAAAGAAAAACGCATAGGAGGGTATAACAGATGAAACTTGTATTAATCGTTCTCAGCGCAATATTTGTTAACAACTATGTTGCGGTTCAGTTCCTTGGTATCTGCCCGTTCCTCGGCGTATCCAAAAAAGTTGACACAGCTATCGGTATGGGTATGGCGGTAACATTCGTTATGGCTATCGCAAGTGCCGTTACATGGGTTATTCAGGAGTACATACTCAACACACTTCACCTTGAATACCTGCAGACAATTTCATTCATTCTTGTAATTGCTGCTCTCGTACAGTTCGTAGAAATGTTCCTTCAGAAGGCTTCACCGGCACTTTATCAGGCACTTGGTGTATACCTTCCGCTTATCACAACAAACTGTGCGGTTCTCGGTGTTGCTATCACAAACATCGACAGAGGTTACAACATCATCGAAGCTATCGTAAACGGTACAGGTGGTGCTCTCGGTTTCACACTCGCAATCGTAATCTTTGCCGGTATCCGTGAAAGACTCGAACTCGCTGACATTCCGAAATGCCTTGAAGGTTTCCCGATCGCACTTATTTCTGCAAGTATGATCGCTCTTACATTCTTGGGATTCCAGGGACTCATCACACTTTAAGGAGGAAAGGTAAATGGCTAAATCAATTATTATAGCAGCTGCATCTATCGGTATTTTAGGTGCTGCACTGGGCCTCATCCTTGCTTTTGCTTCCAAAATCTTCCATGTTGAAAAAGATGAAAGAATCGATCTCGTTCTTGCATGCCTTCCGGGCGCAAACTGCGGTGGTTGCGGTATGCCAGGTTGCGGCGGTGCTGCAGAAGCTATCGTAACAGGTAAAGCTCCAATCAACGTATGTCCTGTAGGTGGTGCTGATGCTGCTGCTAAGATCGCAGAAGTTATGGGTGTTGAAGCTGTTGCAGGTGCAAAACAGGTAGCATTCGTAGCTTGCCAGGGTTGCAAAGAAGTTGCAAAAGATAAATTCAACTACTACGGCGCTAAAGACTGCAGAGAAGCTGCAGCAGTTATGGGCGGCGAAAAAGCTTGTGAATACGGATGCCTCT
>SVCP01000019.1 GCA_015058295.1 Anaerofustis stercorihominis | reverse complement strand
CTTTAAACATTTTTTCCTCCTTTTTATTGTCCTACGATGATTCAACTTGTATACATAAAGAGTATAACATATTTCATGTACAAAATGTAAGTATTTTTTTCAGAAATAATTAATTTCTGCTTGCATTTATGCCTGAACAGGTATATTATTATCTGTTTATATAATACGGTTGCGCACTATGTATTCCGGAATAGTACAAGGAGAAACTTCTTTACGAAGGGAAAACGCCGTAAGGTACTTTTTTGTACTCACACCCGGGCGATAAAATAACACCCTGCAGCTTGCAGGGTGTTGTGTGACTAATAAGTCAGTGCGTTCATGCTGTTTATGAAATCAATAAAATCCACGGCCTTGTCAGCTACAGAACTGTCGAGCTGTACTTCAGATACATTGCCCACATCGGAAATGTTGAATTCAAAATCGCATTTTGTTACGGGAATTTCCTCACCGATACCTTCGGTCTGTGCTATAGCTTCAAATACAGGCATAAAGTCTGCCTTCATTGAGCGGAGTGTCTTGTCTTCTTTGTTTATTTGTGCAGTTATTTTCAGCTTATCCAGAACCGGCAGAATCATATCAATGAATTCGTCCTCGGTATATCCTTCCGGAAGAGTCATTGTGCCGTCGGAAATCTGTTGTTCGAGCTGTGCTTTCATAACTGCTTTCCATATATCCTTGTTATAACCTATATCGAATGTATACACTCCGTCAGCTTCCGTAACATCGGAGAATGTGAGGCCGAGTCCTGTGATGGTTTCTGCGGTCAGTTTCTGATTCTGAAGGGCTTTAAACTCCTCCATATCGATCATACCTTCTGCCGCAAGCTCCTGAATATCCATTTTCAGCCACATGCCCATAATATTCATATATAATGTGAGGTCTTCTTTTATAAAATACAACTCTCCCGTGAGGTTCATATAAGGAATTCCGATGTTGAGGGATGCTTTCATGTTTTCACCGTCAACTGCTCCGTCGAGTCCCACATTTATTGTTGTTGAAATTCCTTCTTCAACGACTTCCATTCCGACATTTCCGTCAAAATTGTAAACTTTTGTGTTTTCAACTGCTTCAAGCATCAGATCCTGTGCTGTGGGAGCTTTCGAACAGGACGCAAGCCCCGCAATCAACAACACGGACAGTAAAATCAAAGTTATTTTTTTCATTGTGTGTCTCCTTTTTTATTTACGTGTAAATTTATTATCTCACATGCAGGCTGCAACATATCAGTGTTCCGTTTCGGGATACATAAGCATATACATCAGCTCGATCATGCTTACGCAGTTTTCAAACACACCTTCCGCAAGGACGACTTCGTCTGTTTTTCCCGCTTTGTCAAAGCTCATATCAAATGACAATTCGCTGAACTCCGTGCCGAAAAGTTCTTTCATGGATGTGAATGCGTTTGTGAAGTCTGCGGATACTGCGGTGAGAGTTTTCTTTGTGCGGTCAACCTTTACGGTGAAGCGTATCTTGCTTATGATGTCAAGATACTGTTCGTCGGTGAGTGTTTCGTTTTCGGAAGAAAATTCGCTTTTGAATGCGTTTATTGTTTCTTCATTGTCTTCGATATATATGTCAAAGACATAGTATCTTCCGTCCTTCTGAGGCTCTGTATACGAAAGAACGGAGTCTTGCCGCAGCATTGCCGCAATGTCGAATGCGAATGTATTTCTGAGCTCATCTTCCGTCAGCCCCGAAAAATAATCCGCCAGATATAATTCCATCCATACATCCATAAGCTGAAGATAAAGAAGCATTTCTTTGTTGAAAAAGTATATCTCTCCCGTGTAGTTTACATTCGTCAGGGACAGATCATAAAGTGCATGGTTATTGCCTTTTATATCTTTTGTGCCGTCGAGTTTTATTTTTGTGTCTGTCGATACCCCGCTTTGCAGAAGAGCTGCGTTTACGGCTATCTCATAATCATAATCCTTTGTGTTTTCCATTGCTTCGAGCAGAAGTGTTTTTCCGTCAGGAGTTTCTCCGCCGCAGGAAGCGAACGGAAGCATCATCAGAAGTGCAAGAATCATACATAAGTATCTTTTATATGTTTTCATTGTTATTTCCTCCGTTTGTACTTATACTAACATATATGTTTTTTCAAATCAATGATTTTGACCGGACAGAATATTTCTTCTGCCTGTATATTGCAATTTCTGCATTTTAATGGGGAAATTTATGTGAATTGTATGTGATTGTCAAACTTTTTTCAATAAAACTATGGCAATAATGCATGATTTGTGGTAAACTGTTTGTAACAAAAATGTAACCAACCATAAAGGAGGATCATTTGGATCTTAATTTCGGATTTCAACGAAACGAAGAAGAAACTCTTGACAAGATGTTCAGAAGGCAGCTTAAAAAGAAAAACCGCAGACATATTGTCAATGAGATGATCGAAGTCAAAAAAGCAAAGAAAGACGTTGTCTCCGAGAAGGAGAATTACTATAAATATAAAGACGGAAAGTTTGTCAAAAAGGCAAGAAAGGTCAGAAAAAGAGCTAAAAAGGAAAAAGAAAATATTTTCAAGAGGCTTTTTATCGCTTTGAAGAAGAAGATATATTCATATCAGTCCGTATATCTTTACGGGTATTATACTGTTCTTGACGGTATAGAGCATATCCGTGAGAGAAAAGACTTTTATCAGAGACTTGCATCGGTAGTTATGATATTTCTTCTCGGAGCCTTTGCCGTGGAATACACCACATGCTACGATGTGACACTCAACGGCTACTATCTGGGCAAAGTAAAGGATATTTCCGTAGTAAGGGAAGCTCTTTCCAATGTTGATTCAAAAATGAGCCAGTGGTACGAAAATGAAAACATGTACTACGAAAAGACCATTACCGCAAAGCGCAGTTTTACGACGGATCGGGATTCGCTTCTTACGGTAAATGAGTGCGAGCAGTCCGTATATGACTGCGATATTTCCATATTCGTAAGCGGCGGCGTAATCATGGTAGATGGAGAAGAGACCGCAAGGCTTGCATCAAAGGAAGACGCGCAGGATGCCATAGATGCCTTCCTCGGAACGTATTCCGAAGAGAGTGAAGATGTTATCTTCAAGGAAATGGAAGTATTTCAGGACATTACCGTCGAGGAGAGGATCGTCGATGTAAACGGAGTGTATTCGGTAAAAGAAGCGGTGGATTATATGCGTTCTCTCAGCGGTGACAAAGAAGCGGCGATGAATTTGTCACAGCTTCAGGCATCTACAACTCACTTAGGTTCAAGTGTCAGCGAACTGAGTGCACTGACATTCCGCAAAGATGATTTCAGTGTCGGGGAAACATCAAAACCGGCACTTACCATCAAAACCGTAAAGGAAGTAAGTTATACGGATTCCATCCCGTATGAAACAAAGACAGTAAATGATTCAAGCCTGTACCGTGGTGTTACAAAAGTAACCACAAAGGGTGTAGACGGCAAGAAGCAGGTAACGGCACTTATAACATATGTGAACGGTGATGAACAGGCAAGAGAAATCCTTGCAGAAGAAGTTATCGAATATCCTGTTGCGGAAGTCATTTCCCAGGGTACAAAGGCACTCCCGCCGGCAGTAAGTACCGGAACATTCCTCATTCCCGCAACCGGAAGCGTCACGACACTTTACGGAACAAGTTCTCACGCAGGAGGATGTGCCGTAGATATTGCAAACTCCACAGGAACAAATATCTATGCGTCCGATGCAGGTGTTGTCACAAAAGCATCTTATTACGGTACTTACGGCAACTGTATTGTGGTAGAGCATGCAAACGGGTATTCAACGCTTTATGCACATCTCAACGGATATAACTGTGAAGTAGGTGATCAGGTCCGCCAGGGACAGATCATCGGATATATGGGTTCTACCGGATATTCCACAGGGCCGCATCTGCACTTCGAGATCCGTCACAACAACGTAAGACAGAAGATCGAACTGTACTTTGAAAACATTGCATACGGCTCTTATGTAAGGGCATTGCAGTAAAAATTATCAGAACCGGGCAGCATCATCAGATGCTGTCTTTTTAATGTCTTGCCCGGTGTATTTTACGGAATCAATATTCAAACCGTAAAACATATTGAATAATTTTCTTTGTTGACAGCAATTCCCCATTAATATACAATTAATGTAAGCAAAAAACAAAAGGGGAAAATATATGTACTCAAATTTATATGCACCGATCCCGGATATCGACAGGTACCTCGAAAGAATCGGTATGAAACGCCCTGAGGCACTTACGAAAGAATATCTTGATGAACTTATTTATGCACATCAGTGCACAATTCCATACGATACACTTGATGTGGGGTTGCTGGGAAAAGACGTATCTCTCGGCATTGAAGATCTGTATAACAAGATGATAATAAATAACCGCGGAGGATATTGTTTCGAGCTGAACGGTCTTTTTGTCAAACTTGTGCAGGAGCTCGGATACGATGCTTACAGTGTTCCTTGCAGAATTATGCGCTCCGTCGATGCGGTTACTCCCGTATTTCATAAAGGAAGCTGTGTCAGACTTGACGGAAAAAAATATTTCTTTGATGTAGGCTGCAGTGTAATGCCGCCGGGACTTGTGGAATACAAGGAAGATGTGTGGCAGGAAAACCACGGACTGAAATATATGATGGAAAGAGTAAGCGAATACTTTTTCAATCTTTTCAGACTTTCCGAAGACTCACAGATAAATGCGGAAAAGACCATCGCCCTGCAGGTAGGCATCGCAGAATATGCTCCCGTTGATTATATTGCTCCGAATGCTATGTGCGGAGTCGGAGAAAATGCGATTTTCAGAAAGAACAGAAGAGTAACCAAGAGAACTCCCGGCGGAAGCGTTACCCTTGCGGAGAAGGAACTGGCCGTTATTGAAAATCACGAAAAGACCACAATCGCCATCGAGACAGAAGAAGAATATTTCGACATACTGAAAAAAGTATTCGGCATCGACCTGAAGGAAGAGTATGAATACGCAAAGAAGAACAATAAATTATTCTATAATATGTTTTAGTTTCCGGTGCAGACGTCACGGATTGTGAAAAGAAACATACTTTCAAAATAAATGCCGCAACCTTTTGTGTTGCGGCGTGTTTTTTATGTATTACTTTTTGTCTTTCTTGTTGAAAAAGTCTCCGATGGCGTCAATTGCATCCCCGATATTTTCCATGGTTATCTTTGCTTTCACAGCGTCGATTACATCATTGATCTTGTCGTTGGGAAGATCAACTCCGAAAAGTTTTTCAAGGACTGCTGTCGGGTCATCATCAAGTTTTTTGAGAAGATCCTCGTCGTTCATTACTTTTTCAATGAGCTCTTCAATAATTTTTTTGATATCCATTATGTGCCTCCTGTTTTTTGTATTATATGTGATATTACATCTTACAGTATATTTTCCATATATGTTTTCTGCACTTTAAGCCCGAGAGATTCATAAAATTTCTTCGCACTTTGGTTAAGTTCCCATACGTTTAAGGTAACGTTATAAAAGCCCTGTTCTTTTGCAAAATCGACTACATGGTTATAAAGTTTTGTGCCGATCTTCTGTCCTCTTACGTTTTCATCAACGCACAGGTCGTCAATGTAAAGTGTCTTTATGTCTGTCATGAGGTTGCTGTTTACATACTGCTGGAAAATGCAGAACGCATATCCCTGAACGATGCCATTGTCATCTTCGTAGACAAATATGGGTGTATTGTCATTGTTGATGATTGCGGTAAGTTCTTCATCTGTATATTTCTTTGCTCCGCATTTGAATATATCAGGTCTGCCGTTGTGATGGACAAGCTCCACCTGATACAAAAGATCATTGATCCTTTCCATGTCCTTTGTTTCTGCTCTTCTTATGTTCATAGAATGCCTCTTTGTTATTTTATTGTAATATTATAACAAATTATAAGAAACAATACAATACGGCATTTTTATATGTACGGTGCCGCAGGCGGTCCGAAGCTCTGCTTCGGACCTGCCGGGATTTTGTGCTCTGCACAAAATCCCGGGCGCCTTTGCCCGAAGGGCAAAGGCGGGCCTGCGGCCCCCTCACTCTTCCATAAGTTTACCCAGAAATGTTGCGCCGGTCTGCGCAAGGCTTTTGCCCGAAGACATTGCGGAGTGTTCGTCATTCATATATACGATGATGGCGCCTTTTGCCTCTCCCTGTGAAGATATGGGCGCGATTATCTGCATCTTTTCTGTGAGAGAAGGCATATCTCCCTGTATGATATTCACAAATCCCTGTGTTCTGCTGTTTGTTATTGTCTTTCGCTGTGTGATGATATCGTCAAGCTCCTTTGATATTCCTCTGTCTAAAAGCTCTTTTCTTGATGTTCCCGAAACAGCGACGATATTGTCCCTGTCCGCAACAATGCAGACTGCGGAGGTCGCCTGGAAAAAAGCTTCCGCATAACTTTGCGCATACTGCGAAAGCTGTGCAATGGGGGAATATTTTTTTAAGATTATTTCTCCTGTCTTTTCCGTATATATTTCAAGAGCTTCGCCTTCACGAAGTCTGAGTGTTCTTCTGATTTCCTTGGGAATGACGATTCTTCCGAGTTCGTCGATCCTTCTGACTATACCTGTTGCTTTCATATATAAAAAATCTCCTTTGTTTACAAACTACGACATTATTATCTGCAGAGGGACTGTTTTTATACCGGATATACATTCTTTGTATGTTGTTTGTTATCAGGTTACTGACAAATCAAATATCCGATTGAAAAAACAACAAATCAAGTATATAATAAAAACAGCACAATAATTTTTCGTGCGTGAGAATAAATTAAAGGAGGAAAAATATGAAGACAAACATGTCTTTGAAAGAAAGATCCGCCATGAAGCGCATTTTTGCGACGGTTCTTATGATCGCTTTGTGCATCTGCTTCTGTTGTGCATTCACTTCGGATGTATATGCGTCGCAGTTCAGCGGCGGTGACGGAAGCGAAACGAATCCGTATCTTATCGCGGACAAGTATCAGCTTGATTTAGTTCGAAATGATCTTGATGCGTATTATAAGATGATTGCAGATATCATCTTCACGGAAGCGGATTTCGCAGAAGGCGGAGATTTCTACAACAACGGACAGGGCTGGAAGCCTATCGGTAGTCAGTCTGCGTTCAGGGGAGTATTTGACGGAAACGGACACAAAATCTCCGGATTGTACATAAATAAGACGGAAGAAGCCGGTATCGGCCCCATATATGTAGGTCTGTTCGGAAATGGAAAGGGTTGTGAAATAAAAAATCTTTCACTTGAAAACACAGATATAACGGTTGATGTGGAAGGTATCACCGGATATGTAGGTGCTGTTATTGGATGTGCAGAGAGTTCATCAACCATTTCCAACTGTACAGTCAGCGGTAATATCAGATCAGCTGCAGGTTCTGTAGGCGGAATTGCAGGACTTTCAGAGGATGAAATAGTATCCTGTTCCAACTGCGCAAATATAACTTCTTCCGGTCGTGCCGGAGGTATTGCGGGAACTTTACACGGTGAAATCGTATCTTGTTCCAACTACGCAAATATAACTTCCAACCACGAAAGTACAACTTATGTCGGAGCTTATGCCGGAGGCATTGCAGGAGATTCATACGGTAAAATAGTATCTTGTTCCAACTACGCAAATATAACTTCTTCCGGTAATGCAGGAGGTGTTGCGGGACTCGCAGGTAATGGATGTACAGTTTCAGACTGCTTTAATATGGGTCCGGTAACATCGAGCAAGAATCCCGGAGGTATTATAGGTTATTCTGGATATACCAGTGTCAATGTTTCCAGATGCTATAATATCGGCACTGTTACCGCACTTGGCGAGATTGGGGGCGGAACGGCAACTATCACAGACTGCTTCTATCTCGACACGGAAAATTATACATCAACTGTAATTCCCGGTTTTGCTCCGGGTAAAGCTCTGAGCTATGCTGAAATGAAAGATAAAGCAAGCTTCACAGGCTTTGACTTTGACAAGGTATGGACGATGGACGGAAACAGCGATTATCCGTATCCTGAGCTCAGAAATGTTGAATTGACATATACCGCAGAAATTCAGGAGATATCTGTATATCAACTGCCTGACAGAACAAATTATTGGGTGAATGAAGATTTTGATGTTACAGGCGGTAAGATTCTTCTTGTTCATAAGAGCGGTGTCCGTGAAGTAACAGACATGACTCTGGCGATGGTTTCCGGATTCGACAGTACAATGCCGGGCGAACAGACACTGACGGTTGAGTACGGCGGATGTACGGCAGAATTCACTGTTGAAGTAGAATCGGATTTTTACGGCGGTGACGGAAGCGAAACGAATCCGTATCTGATCGCAGACAAGTATCAGCTTGATGCAGTTCGAAATTATCGCGGCGCTAATTTTAAGATGATTGCAGATGTCACCTTTACGGAAGCGGACTTCGCAGAAGGCGGAGAGTTCTACAACAACGGACAGGGCTGGAAGCCTATCGGTGGTGATGAAGATGCTACATTCAGAGGCACCTTCGACGGAAACGGACATAAAATTTCCGGATTGTACATAAACATCACGGAAGAACCGGAAGCAGGACCCGTTTATGCAGGTCTGTTCGGATACGGTGAAGGTTGTAAGATAAAAAATCTCTCACTTGAAAACACAGATATAACGGTTGATGTGGAAGGTAAAACTGCATATGTTGGTTCCGTTATCGGATATACAAGTGCTGATTCAGCTGTAACAATTACAGATTGTTCCGGCAACGGCAAGATATATTCAGCTTACGGCAATATCGGCGGTATCGCAGGATATGTCGGAGCAGGTGAAGTTGCGGGATGTAAAAATTACGGCACCATCGATGCATTCAGAGCGGATATTGGCGGAATTATCGGTGAATCAGGTGAGGATTCAGTAATAAAAGAATGTAAAAACTACAGCACAATCGGCTCAAAGGCTGATATTACCGGCAGTTGCGCAGGTATTGCTTTCCGTTCATCCGGAGAGGTTGTATCCTGTTACAATTACGCAGATATAACTGCCCGTTCCGGTGATGCCTGCGGGATTGTAGGAATCAACGGTGGTCTGGTTGATGGTTGTGTAAACGAAGGTAATATTAAAGCGAAATACTTATCCGGTGGAATTGTCGGTGCCGGTGATGGCGGCAGTGTAATCAAAAACGGGGTAAACAAGGGAACCGTTGCCACAGGATCGGAAAATGACACTACATATTCCAGCTGCGGCGGTGGTATTGCAGGACATATACAGGCCGGAAGCACAATTTTTGATTCACTGAACTACGGTGAAGTCCTGGTACACGCTGACTACGGTTATTCATTTGATGCCGGTGGTATAGTCGGGCGGATCGCTGACGGATCGGTTATCAGATGTGCAAATATGGGCAATGTAAAATCAACATCCGATGAGTTCTATGCTACTCTGGGCGGAATTTCCGGAAGCAATATCGCAGCGTATGATCCGGTACTGATAGAGCAGTGCTTCAACAGCGGGGATGTATATTCACCTGTGGGAAGTAACGGTGTCAGTGCAGGTATTTCAGGATTCAGTCAGGGACAGCGCAGTGATGTTACCATCAGAGACTGCTTCAATATGGGTACCGTAGACGCAAGAACACTTGTCGGTGGTATTATAGCGAAAACTTCAACTTCGGAAATCGCAGGCGTAGAGGTTGTACGTTGCTACAATGTCGGTTCTGTCATAGCACCGTTTGGTTCTGACGACCCGACAGAAGCACCTGCAGGTGTAGACATTAAAAACTGCTTCTACCTTGGTGTAGATAACTATGCAACATATGTAATTCCGGGTTTTGCTCCGGGCAAAGCTCTGAGCTATGCGGAAATGACGGATAAAGCAAGCTTCACAGGCTTCGACTTTGATAAAACATGGACAATGGAAGGAAGCGATTATCCGTATCCTGAACTCAGATGGGCTGAACCGTCATACACAAAAGTTGCAATCACTTCACAGCCGAAAGATGTAATGGTTGCAAAAGGCGAGATGGCAAGAGCCTCAGTCAAAGCTACAGGTGAAAATCTGCGTTACAGATGGTACTACGCAGAAAGCGGAAGCGATACATTCAGTATGAGTACATCATTTACGGGCAATACATATTCCGTAGCGATGAATGACGCACGTAACGGACGTCGTGTGTACTGCGTTGTAACAGACAAATATGGTGTAAGTGCAAAATCCGACACCGTAACCCTGTCAATGAAAGGCGGAGTTGCGATTACAACACAGCCGAAAGATGTAACTGTAGCGGCAGGCGCAACAGCGAAAGTAACGCTTACAGCAACAGGCGAAGGCCTCACATACAAGTGGTACTTCAAAAACGCCGGTTCAAGCAAGTTCAGCTATACAAGCTCATTTACAGGAAACTCATATTCTGTAAAAATGGACGAATCCCGCAGTGGCAGACAGGTATACTGCGTTGTAACAGACAAGTACGGTAACAGCGTACAGTCAGCTACAGCGACATTGTCAATGAGCAGTGCAGTTGCGATTACAACACAGCCGAAAGATGTAACCGTAGCTAAGGGAACGACAGCAAAAGTAACGCTTACAGCAACAGGCGAAGGCCTCACATACAAGTGGTACTTCAAGAACGCCGGTTCAAGCAAGTTCAGCTACACAAGCTCATTTACAGGAAACAGCTACTCTGTAAAAATGGACGCATCCCGTAGCGGCAGACAGGTATACTGCGTTGTTACAGACAAGTATGGTAACAGCGTACAGTCAGCTACAGCGACATTGTCAATGAGCGGTGTAACGATCACAGCACAGCCGATGAACGTAACGGTAGTTAAAGGTGCAACAGCGAAAGTAACAGTAGGAGCAACAGGCGAAGGCCTCACATACAAGTGGTACTTCAAGAACGCAGGCGCAAGCAAGTTCAGCTATACAAGTTCATTTACAGGAAACTCATATTCTGTAAAAATGGATGCATCACGCAGTGGCAGACAGGTATACTGCGTTGTTGCAGACGAATACGGCCTGTTGCTCCTACTGTTACTTTCAACGTTGTCAATGAGTGGTGTAACGATCACAGCACAGCCGATGAACGTAACGGTAGTTAAAGGTGCAACAGCGAAAGTAACAGTAGGAGCAACAGGCGAAGGCCTTACATACAAATGGTACTTCAAGAATGCGGGAGCAAGTAAGTTCAGCTATACAAGCTCATTTACAGGAAACTCATATTCTGTAAAAATGGACGCATCCCGCAACGGCAGACAGGTATACTGCGTTGTTACAGATAAATACGGCAACAGCGTACAGTCTGATACAGTAACGTTGTCAATGGGAGGTTCATTTGTGATCGCTGCACAGCCGATGAACGTAACTGTAGCGAAAGGAGAGACAGCGAAAGTAACTGTCTCAGCAATTGGAGAAGGCCTTACATACAAATGGTACTTCAAAAATGCAGGAGCAAGTAAGTTCAGCTATACAAGTTCATTTACGGGAGATTCATACTCTGTAAAAATGGATGCATCCCGTGACGGACGTCAGGTATACTGTGTTGTTACAGACAAGTACGGCAACAGCATACAGAGTAATACTGTTACACTCAGTATGAAATAAGATTATAATAAAAGAGTTGCTTTCGGTGAAAGCAACTCTTTTTGTGTGGCCGGAAACTGCACAGAGAAAGAATATGATGTTGAAAAAATGGGAATTTAAGGGTATAATAAGACAGATACAATAATTCTACGTATTATGATGTCGGCACACTGCAAACACCGGTGTGACACCGGCAGGGAGGATAAAATATGGAAATAAACGGTTCTCTGAAGGGAAAGAAATTGTTGTTGCTCGGTGGCGGCGCACAGATGGTAAACGTTACAAAGCTTGCACAGGAAATGGGTTGTGAGGTTCATATTATGGACTACTACGACACACTTCGCTCACCTGCAAAGCTTGTTGCAGATGCGTATTCCGATCTGAGCATTTTTGATACGGACGCGGTTGTCGGCTATATCAAAGAAAACGGTATCGACGGCGTTATGACAGGCTTTACGGATTCTTATCTGTTCCAGTATAAGGAAATATGCGAAAAAGCAGGTCTGCCTTATTACGGAAGCGAAACGGCATTCGGTGTTGCAACGGACAAGATGCTGTTCAAACAGGCATGCCGAAAAAGCGGTGTGGGAATCATACCCGGTACAAATGCATATGATTTTGAAACTACGGAAAAATTCGCTCAGCAGAACGGTTATCCGCTTATGATAAAACCTACAGACAACAGCGGATCACGCGGAGTCATCAAATGCGAAAAACCGGAAGAACTCCGTGAATGTTATGAGTATGCACTTTCATTCTCAAAATCCAGAAACATCATCGTTGAAAGGTTTATGGACTGCGATTCTGTAGTGTGCTCGTACCAGCTGGCAGGGGAAGATGCGTATCTTTCCGCATTCTGTGACAGATATATATATACTTCTGAAGGAAACGGAGCCGCACGTACATCGGAATCAAGATATCCGTCCGATTATCTTGACCGTTTTATTGCGGAAGAAGACGAAAATATCAGAAAACTGTTCCGTGAACACGGTTTCAGAGACGGTATGGTAGGAATCATGGGATTTGTTGATGAGAAAGGGTTCTATTGGTGTGAAATGACTTATCGTCCCAGTGGAGGGCATCATTACACATTCATCAACTCACAGTCAGGAATCAACGGACTTGCGCTGTTGATTGAATTTGCAGTAACAGGCAGGACTGACAGCTATGATCCGACGAAAGAAGATCCGCATTTCAAAGATTGCTGCGGTATGATCCATATTTCAGGCGTAGCTGAACAGAAAATTGCAAAGATCGAAGGAATTGAAGATGTCCGTGCGATGCCGGAGATACTTGAGGTAAATGTTGCTCTGCGTGAAGGTCAGACAATCGGCACAGACGGCACAACAGCACAGCAACTCCTTTCTGTATGGGTAAAAGCAAAAGACTGGCAGGAATATAAAGAGATTATCAGAAGAGTGGAAAAAATATACAAGGTATATGATAAAGACGGAAATTCTCTCGTAAAACCCGGAGATCTTCGTGACTGATATATTGATAAAACATAAACAGCAGAGAAAATTCTCTGCTGTTTTTTTTGATTTTATTTTGATTAATTTTTATCAGAAGATTTGTTGGTATTTACACTTTTGATGCTGAGTCCTTCAAGTTTTCCAACATACATAGCTATAAGTCCGGAAAGGATGGCTACTGAACCTGTAATGATTATCCACGGATAATACTTCTCATAGATAAATACGGAAATACTTTCTGCAACAGGACCTCCGATTATCAGGGCGAAGATGAACGGAAACAGAGGAAGAATTCCTCCGAAAAATGAAACCGTCATCAGAACACCGTATATTGTATTCAACACATCAAATATTTTCTTACGCATATTCTTTCCTCCCTAACCGATCAGTCCCCATACAGGGATAACACCAAGCAATATAAGCACAGACAATATGTAGTGAAGCACTATCCAGATCGCACAGTTCAGAAGTGTAGGCTTTAACTCTGCTTGTGCGATACCCATACCTGTGTATACGCATGCACAGTATGGCGGTGTTACACCGTGCATAGCTCCGCATATACACGGAAGCATACCTGCAACAAGCATCGGATGGCATCCTGCTGCAGCCATGATTGTGATAATGACACCTCCGAATATTTTTACCTGAGAAGAACCCGGAAGGAGCATACCGAGAATTGCGCACAGAAGCGGTATAAGGAAACAAATGAGTGTTTTGCTTAAACTGAGCGTCGCAAAATATGCCCCGATGGCATCTTCAATATGCAATCCTTCAAGAATATTGCTTACAAAATATGCAAACAGTACCAGTGTGGCTGTGGGAACGACTTTGAGCATACCGTCGAGTATGTCGTTATGCATATTTTTTAATGACATCCTCGTTCTCGTATTCTTGTTGGAAAGGAAGATTCCGCAGATTACGATAAGTGCCGGAATGATAAGCAGTAAGCTGTTGTTAAGTGCTTTTGCGCCTGCGGCACCGAGGCGGGCAGTGAAGAAATCAGCAAATTCGCTCGTAAGAATAAACGGAACGAACACGATTATGGGAAGGAAAACCGCTTTCCATCCGCGTTTTACGGATTCTCCGAAAGAAGGAATATCTTCCTTCTTCATCGGTTCGACTTTATAATACAGACACATGAAATACAGTGTGAGGATTCTCTGAAGTATAAACCAGATTGCAATTCCCCAGAGAAGCATCCAGTATTGCGGCAACGTATAAGTATCCGGATATAATCCGTCGAGAATTGCGAATGCAGTACCGATCATACCTGCCGGAGGGATCATATTCCCCATTGTGCTTGAATGCGCCTCGACATTTGCCGCGAGATGCGGAGGGAATCCTGAGCGGATCATTGCGGGGATTGTGAATACACCTGTCGTCGCAACGTTTCCCGGGCCTGAGCCTGAGAGAGAACCCATATATGAGCTTCCGATAACAGCAACGAATCCGGCTCCGCCTCTGAGGCGTCCGAAAATAGAAAGGATGATGGCTATGCAGTCATCGATTACGGATGTCTTTGACAGCAGGTTTGCAGAGATGATAAATGCAAAGATAACATACAATGTCGGTTCCTGCAGTGCGTCAGCAATATACGCTCCTGCCTGCGGCCATGTTCCGGTAATCGTGAGCAACACAATAAACGATATGAACATACATTCATATAACGGTCGTTTAAAGAAACAAAAAAATACAAGTGCAACAGCAAAAACTGTCACAAGATATAAGATCTCAATGGGCATAAATACCCTCCTTTTTAAATTTTGGTTATACCACCTATTCCTTTAGTGTTATAATACACACTCATACCGGAAATGTCAAGATGTTTTTCCGTTTTTCATTTTTTTCTTGCAATTTATTCTCACGGAATGTATGCTATATATGAAATAATTCAAATAATCAGTCAGGACGGAGAAAATATTGAATCCCAGACAGCTTCACTACGCAATAGAGCTGGCAAAGACGTGCAGCTTTTCCAGAGCCTCAGAAAATCTGAATATTACTCAGCCGGCGCTCAGCAGGCATATCATGTTGCTGGAAAAAGAGCTGGGTGTAAAACTATTTGACCGTGATTTTGTTCCTATGAAGCTTACAGCGGCAGGAGAACATTTCATACGGGAGGCGTATGCGCTTATTGAGCATGAAAAGCAGTTAAAGCGTTCAATGGAAAGTTTCAGTACCGGAGAACGGGGGCGCGTTACAATCGGAGTGTCCCAGTTCAGGGGGCTTTATCTGATACCTTCTGTTGTCAGAAGAATAAGAGAGCGTTTTCCCGGTGTTGAAATCATTATAAATGATACGAACAGCCGTCAGATTAGAAAGGGAGTTGCCGAAGGCAAGCTCGACCTCGCCATTGTAAATCTGCCGGTGGATGATTCTGTTTTTGATTATATTCCTATAGAACAGGAGATTCCTGTGCTAGCAGTTCCCAATGAGTTTCTTGAAAAAATCCCCGGTGTTCCGTCCGGAAATCTGCAGGAAATAGATTTTAAGGACTGTGCGGATATTCCGTTTGTTGTTGTGGAGCAGAATAAGGAAATGCGCATACTGTTCGACAGACTCTGCGAAGAATCGGATTTGTGTCCCGATATTGTAATGGAGGTCGTGGGCATAACGACCGCATGGGCTATGTCGCAGGCAGGAATCGGTGCCACACTTGTTCCCCTGCAGTTTATTGAAGAAGATACATTCTTCAGCGGAAATAATACTTTATTTAAAATCAGGGACAACCAATACCGCAGACAGCCTGTAATAATTACCCGTCGCGGCAGGGAGCTTTCCGAATATGTGCAGTTCATCATAAAAATACTTACGGAAGAAAAAATATGTAAAGTATTTGTTGAGTAATTAAATATACCATTAAAACAAGTCAGGGCATTTTCCGAAATGCTCTTTTTTTGTTGTTGTATACAGCATAAAAGAAAAGGAGTATTTTATGTACAAGGCATTATGTAAGGAGTGTTCAAGTCCTGTTATTATTGATAATGAAGTAAAGGAATACAGATGCACAGGCTGCGGAAAGACTTTCCCCGTGACAGATGATGAATACACAAAAAGAGTAAGAAACATCAGTCTTGAAATGAGGGAAAGGATTGCATTCAACGAACTGTTAAAACAGCTCGATAAAGTGAAGATAATTACGGATTTTGAGATCGGCGAAAGAAGAACATTGAAACGCTACACAGGCAACGACAAAGTAATCGAGATCCCAAGAGGTGTCATAAAAATCGGAACGGACGCTTTCGCAAGAAACGACAGTATCGAAAAGGTGATATTTTCCGATTCTGTGAGAATCATAGATGTGGGTGCATTCATGTGGTGCAGAAATCTCAGGGAAGTGTTTTTCAACGGAAAGGAAACGCGTATAAATAACGAAGCGTTTATGCAGTGCCACAGTCTTGGAGAAGTAAATATTCCCCAGACCGTGAAAAGTATCGGCGACAGTGCATTTTACAGATGCGGGAGTATCGAATCCGTCATAATTCCTTCTTCCGTAGAGAATATAGGTGAAGGTGCGTTTGCCGGCTGCGGTAAACTTAAAGATATTATCATAGAAGACGGAAATATTACTGTGGGGCACAAGGCGTTTGCGCTGAACGAGTCCCTTGAGTATGTAAGGATGTATCCGGGGAAAAAGGTAATATTCAACGATGCGTTTTTCGGCTGTGGCAGTTTCAATATGGATATGAACTGCGAGGTTCTTTTTACGACGGAAGATTTTTACAGGAGATTCGGTATGTGAAATATCCCCTTGAATATCCTGTTCTCACAGAATATAATTGCAGTAAAGAGGTAGGTTATGTTCGATATAAAAAATAAGATACTCATCGCCTATCACGGGGACGAGGACGTTGTGCTTATTCCCGACGGTGTTGAGGTAATAGAAAAAGACGCTTTCAAAGGCTGTGATTTTCTCGAAGGTGTAATAATTCCCGAGAGTGTAAGAAGAATAGGCATTTCTGCATTTGAAGGGTGCAAAAACCTTGAGACTGCTGAGATACTTGGCTGTGAAGAGATCGCTTTGTATGCATTTTTCGGCTGTGAGAATCTCAGCCGTGTTGCTCTTCCCGACAACATAAAATCTATCGGGTTCGAAGCATTTTTCGGCTGTAACAACATAAAAGTCATCGCAGCATCGGAGTATATAAAAAACAGATTCATCTGTCATTTTCCGCCTTTTGCTGTAAGTGCCGTCACAGATGAAGTGCTCAGAGTAAAAAGCTTTGTGGGTGCCATAGGTGAAGGAAGGTATAAAGGGAATAAGACCATCAGGGAAGTGATTCTTCCGGAAGGGTTAAGAACAATCGGAAAACAGGCTTTTGCGGACTGTGAAAATTTAGAGAAAATATATCTTCCGGACAGTCTTGAAAAAATAGGCCCGGAAGCATTCAGAAACTGCACAAATCTCAGAGAGATAGTCCTTCCGCCGAAACTGAAGGCAATATATTCATCAACATTTAAAAAATGTACTTCTCTCAGAAGGATAAATATACCCGACAGCGTCACCTCCATCGGGACAGGTGCGTTTGAAGACTGTAAAAATCTCACATACGTAAAGTTCGGAGGCGGTCTGAAAAAGATCGGAAAAGATGCCTTCCGTTCATGCCTGAAGCTTGAAAAAATACTTCTTCCCGACTCTGTCGAAGAAATCGGAGAGTATGCATTTTCATACGGGTTTGCCCTTAATGAAATAACAATGCCGCCGTCACTGAAAAAACTCGGCGAATACGCATTCACTTCCTGTACATCTCTCGGGAGTGTTGTTCTCAACGATGCTCTCGAATATATCGGCGAAGGTGCGTTCAGTTATTGCCACAGCCTGAGAGATATAAATATGCCCCCGGCTCTGAAATATAAAGGCAGGGATATTTTCGCTTATTCATCAGGCGTAAACGAAGTTTCGTTTGCGGAGTTTATGAAATGGTATAAGCAATGACTTGAATGAAGAAGCAATATAGTTTATAATCAATATATATTGCTGAGAGGTGATCATCATGAAAATAAACGGAAATATACTCGAAAAATATACAGGCAAGGAAGGATTCCTCAGAGTCCCCGCAGAAGTCAGCACAGTGGGAGAGGAAGCTTTCAGGGGAAATGACTCTCTTGAGTCTGTAATGCTTTCGGAAGGAACACAAGTCATTGAAAAATATGCGTTTGCGGAATGCTCGGGTATGGCCAGTGTTGAACTGCCCGACAGCATACATACCATCGGCGAATACGCATTTTCAGATTGCAAGACCGTTGCGGAAATGTTTATACCGGAAAGCCTTGAAGAAATAAAGGAAGGTACATTCCGTAACTGTAAGAATATGCTGGATGTATATCTTAACGACGGGCTGAAGTCAATCGGAAAGTATGCTTTTGAAAACTGCGAATACCTTACGGAGGTGGAGATCCCGAAAACGGTGGAAAAGATTTCTTCGGGAGCGTTCAAAGACTGTACACGTCTTAAACAGGTCAGGTTTTTAAGTCAGAACACATTATGCGATGCGGATGCATTTGAAGGCTGCAGCTCTCTTGTGGGTATTATGGGGAATCTGACTGTAAGGGAAAAGTGCAGTGAGATCATTATGAAAAACAGAAAATAAATGCTGAAAAGCACCGAAAGAACCGTCGGACTTTTCGAACAACCTGTTAATAAAGAACAAACCGTCAAAAGTTTTTTGACGGCTTTTTTTTGCCGCAGGCGCAGGCGAGGCGCGAAGCGGTGAGCGGGCTGACGGAGGCAGATGCAAGGCGGAGCCTTGCAATGAAGGGCGGGAGGGCGGGGACGGCGCGGAAATGATATTTCCGCGTAAATTTTTCCGAAATGATTTTTATGTGATGTTATATATGACATAAAACACAGGAGGAAGATATATGAGTGAAACAAACAGTACAGACAAAATCAACTACGAGGCTGTTTTTCTTGTGGATAATTACGGCGTACTTACAAAATACGAAGGAAATGATCCTTATGTGAGCGTGCCTGCAGGTATCAGCGCTATAGGAAAGCGGGCATTTGCGGGAAACTTATCTGTCAGGGAAGTTGAGATGCCTTATTCCGTGCGTGAAATACACGAAGAAGCTTTCGAAGGATGCGAAAATCTCGCATCTGTAATGTATTCCGATGAGATCAGTGTCATAAAGAGCAGGGCATTTTCCGGTTGCAAAAGTCTGAAAAGTATCCGTTTGCCTGAAAATACGGAGATTGTATGGGATTTTGTGTTTGCGGGATGCACATCTCTGGAGAGTGCAGAGCTTTCCGAATATACCGTCAGAATCGATGAGGGAGCTTTTTCCGAGTGTAAGTTGCTTAAAAGCATAATAATCCCCGATAATGTGCGTACTGTGGAGGATTATGCCTTTTCCGACTGCCTTTCACTCAGGGAAGTTACATTTCCCGCCGCGCTTACTTACATCGGCCGTGAAGCATTTTTCAACTGTGCGAATATCAGGGATGTGCTTATTCCGGAGGATACGGAATACGTGGGGGAAAATGCATTTGCGTATTGTGTGAATCTTGAGGAAGTATATGCTCCGTCAACGGCAGTGTTTGCGGATAATGTCTTTGAAGGATGTACACAGCTTTCAGAGATTGAAGAATATGATCAGTGGGAGGTCGAATAAAATGCAGGTTTATGTAATTGATAAAAACGGGGTTCTTATAAAATATATCGGTGATGAATGTGATATTTCTATACCTGAGGCGGCAAGGTATATCGGTGAGGGGGCTTTTTCGTATATGAAAAATATCAGAAGTGTGAAATTTTCATACGGCACGGAAGAAATCGGAGACAGGGCGTTTGCGAACTGTGAGTCTCTGGAAGAAATATCTTTTTCCAATTCAATTAAAAGAATCGGAGATTATTCATTCCGTAATTGCCCGAAGCTGAGAATCATAAAAATTCCGTTCTCCGTAAAATCAGTGGGTACAGGGGCTTTTATGGGGTGTTCATCCATAGAAAAAGTGATTATTTCCGAAGGCCTCAGGCAAATCGGTACATTTGCTTTCTCAGGCTGCAGAAACCTCAAAGATATATTTATCCCTGACAGTGCGAAAATCATCGGAGAGAATATATTTGATAGCTGTACATCCCTCAGAAATATTGTGGCATCATCCGCATGGAAACAGCAGAATATGAAGCTCCTTCCGCCGGGAGATGATTATTTTATTTTCGGCAAAATGTCCGACAGATTTTCCGCAGAAAAAATGAAAGATCTTATAGATTTCCTTGATGAGGAGGATATGCTTCCGTTTTAAGAAAAATGCAGAGTGATTCTGTCTTTTATTAAATTCCGATTAAATTTTAATGGAATGTATTCATACACCTGTGTGCAGTGATATAATTACAATGCGGACAGGACAAACCTGTGTCTGCATATAATAAATATTACATGATTATTATTCAGGAGATATATTATGGGAATACGTTCCATGTTTAAAAAGAAACCAACAATTACCACGAAAGAAGTCGTCACGACCAGAGAAAAGACATTAGGCATTGCATTCGCAGGCGGAGGAGGAAGGGGATATGCTCATATCGGAGCTATAAAAGCCCTTGAGGAAAATAATATCCCGAAGGCGAATGTAGTGAGCGGTGTGTCCGTGGGAAGCATCATCGGAAGCGCATATGCCCTCGGGTACTCTTCCGATGAGATATACGAGTATGCGAAGGAAATAAATCTCGAATCCTTCAGCTACCGTAACCTTCTGGGAATAGATAAATTCACGAAGCTTCTTGATAAGGATACACGTTCCCGTTTTTTCAGCATCAGCCGTGACAGCGAGATGATAGAAAAGATTATGACGGAGTTTTACGGAGAAAAATCCTTCAGCGATACACTTATTCCGTTTTATACATCTGCTGTGGACCTGAAAACAGGCGCGGAAGTAGTCTTCAGCGAAGGAAATCTGCCCCAAGCCTGCAGGGCATCTTCTTCCGTTCCCGGAGTGTTTACTCCTACTGAAATAGGCAATATGCTTTTGGTAGACGGAGGGGTACTTAATAATATGCCTGCAGATATAATCAGGGATAAAGCAGATGTCATTCTGGGGCTGGATCTGTATTTTGATGTATATGAACCGTGTAAGAGTGAGAAGATGTTTGATGTGCTTTCAAGTACGGTGGATATTCTCGTGCAGAACGCACGCATCAAAAACTACGGCATATGTGATCTTCTCATAGAGCCGAAGCTTGACAAATTCGGTGCGGTACAGCTTGATGACGATTCGAAAAAGAGATTTTATGAAGCAGGGTATGAAGCCATGAACGCAAAAATGCCTATTCTCAAAGACCTTCTCCGTCCGGAGATCATCGTTACGGAAGAGATAATCTATCCACACGGGAGACATTAATGAAAAGCATAAAAAGAAACGGTATCGGTGCGTATATTACCCTGATAATTTATATGATACTCGGTGCCGCTATCGGAGCAACCGTCGCTGTGAATATGGATATATATGAACTGTATTCACACGGTCCCCTAATAGTTATTGCGGGATTTCTCGTGTTTTTCTACGGCTCTGTTATCCTGCAGGTGATAATTCACGAAGGCGGTCATCTCGTATTCGGACTTCTCAGCGGATATAAATTCCTGTCCTTCAGAATATTCGATTATATACTGGTAAAGCATGATAAAAAGATCGTCCTTAAAAAACACAAGCTCCCCGGCACAGCAGGACAGTGCCTTATGTATCCGCCGGAATATGATGACGGGAAATATCCGTATGTGCTTTATAATATGGGCGGCGGGCTGATGAATATTATTTTCAGCACAGTGATACTGATTGCGGCATCTCTTGTGAAAAAAGGGATATTATGGATATTCCTGATCTTTTGGGCTTACTGCGGATATTCAACGGCGGCGGCGAATCTCATTCCCATGAGAATGGGCGGTCTTGCCAACGACGGGAAGAACATAATTTACATCGGAAAGGATGCCGCATCAAAAAGAGCCTTTTGGGTACAGCTTTATATAAACGCAATGACAACAGAAGGTAAGCGCTGTTCGGAAATTGATGAAAGTCTTTATGATACAGACGGCTGTGATGTAAACAATCCAATAAATCAGTCTGTTTATATTATGAATGTGAACAGACTGCTGGATATGAGGGAATATGAAAAAGCACTTGAGCTTTGTGAGGAGCTTCTTGATTCAGGTGCGTTTGTCAATATTACCCGGTATTCCCTTGAAGTCGAGAGAATGTGTCTTATGATGCTCACGGGGAAATATGAAAGTGCCGCAGACTTTGGTTATCCGTATGACAAAAAACTGAAACAGTACATAAAAAAGACAGCCATCCTTCCGCAGACAAGAAGATTTGAATATATGTATGCGTATATTATTGAAGACGATACGCAGAAAGCGGAAAAAATAAAAGAGAAATGGGAATATTCCCTGTCCGTATGCGCAAATGTCGGGGAAAAAGCCCTTGAGAATCAATTATTTTCCGATATCAGTAAATTTATTGTTCACAACTGACAAATTTGATGTATAATACCTTCAATATATTTGCTCTCATGCGGAAAGAAGGAATTATTATGAGTACAGAAAACAAAAGCTCAGTAAAAGCCTTTCTTGAAAAGAAAGACATCGTATTTTCAATGAAGCGTTATGGGATCGACGCACTCGGTGCTATGGCGCAGGGGTTGTTTGCATCGCTTCTTATGGGAACGATCATTTCAACTATCGGTGAACAGTTTGGCTTCCAGTTTCTTATAGATGCGGGTACATACGCAAAGGCATCTACCGGTGCGGCAATGGCTGTTGCTATCGGATATGCGCTCAATGCTCCGAACCTTGTGCTTTTCAGCCTTATTACAGTAGGTACAGCCGCAAACGCTCTCGGCGGCGCAGGCGGACCGCTTGCTGTACTCCTCATCGCAGTGGTTGCTGCGGAATGCGGTAAACTCGTTTCAAAAGAAACAAAGCTTGATATTATCGTAACCCCCGGCGTTACTATTCTCGTAGGTGTTGCATTCTCCATGTGGTTTGCACCGATGATAGGTACAGCCGCAAGCAGTGTCGGTAATCTCATTATGTGGGCTACAGATCAGCAGCCGTTCATTATGGGTATACTCATTTCTGTAGTTGTGGGTATCGCACTCACACTTCCTATCAGCAGTGCGGCTATCTGTTCCGTACTTGGTCTTGTAGGTCTTGCAGGCGGCGCTGCAGTTGCGGGCTGCTGTGCGCAGATGGTAGGCTTTGCGGTAATGAGCTACAAAGAAAACGGCGTAGGCGGCCTTTTCGCTCAGGGTATCGGTACATCAATGCTTCAGATGGGCAACATCGTCAAAAACCCGAAAATCTGGATTCCTCCCACACTTGCATCAGCTATCACAGGCCCTCTTGCAACCTGTCTTTTCAAGATGCAGATGAACGGTGCCGCAGTAGCAAGCGGAATGGGAACATGCGGTCTCGTAGGACAGATCGGCGTATACACAGGCTGGCTCAATGACATCGCCGCAGGTCTCAAGACTTCTATCACAGCTTTTGACTGGCTCGGCCTTGTACTTATCTGCTTCGTACTTCCGGCAGTACTCACACCGATTATTGCCGCTCCTCTCAGAAAAATGGGCTGGATCAAAGACGGCGACCTTACACTGGATCTTTAATCTTAAAGTTAAACTTATACAGATTACATAAAAATTGACGAAAACGGGCGGCAGATGTTGTCGTCCGTTTTGTAATGCCCGTCTGAATTTTCTGTTTTGTTATTTTCACATAAAAACAGCTCCGTGTGGTCGATACGGAGCTGTTTTACATTTCTTTATGGTTTTCTTCTGAGATACGTTGAATGAATTATTTAATGATTATTTAGAGAAAGCAATAAGAACTACTTCTTTGTTTTCTGTTGAAAGTTCTTTTTCAAGAGCGTGGATCTTTGCGAGTTCAGCTTCTGTAAGTTCTGCCACTTCGAATTTCTTTTCGAAAGCGATGAGAACTACTTCCTTTCCGTCCTTGCTCAGTTTTTCCTGAAGTGCGTTGATTTCGTCAACAGCTACATTTGAGATGTTTGCAAATTCATAATTTTTGTTCATTCTTCTGTACCTCCGTTTTTGTTTGTGGTCTTTCTTTTCTTAGCCGGCAAGATGATATGATATCATATTATTGTCCGTATGTCAATAATCCTGCGTGTTCTCTTTTTTCTGAAATTTTGTATATAAAAAACTGCCACATTTCTTTGTGGCAGTCCTGTATTTTAAGATCGCTTGTTCTTTGCCCACTCGATGAAATCGAGGAATTTCTCTTTAAGGAATTTCAGAAACGCAAAAAGCTTTTCGAATACAAATCCGAATATCTCTTTGAATCCTATGGTTCCTTCTTCGTTGTCTTTTATCACTGTGGGAGCAGTTTTCGGAGGGGATTTATATAAATGAATAACTCCCGCATCGTTCAGGCTCTGGATGAGTGCCAGTGCCACAGGGAATCCTAAAAGACCGATGGGGCCGAAGATATACGTACCTGAGATCATTGCCGTAAGGGCCACGAGCGGGTGAAGCCCTACATTGTCGCCGATGATCTTCGGCTCGATGATATTTCTGATAACGCTTACCACTGCCCACAGAATAAACAGACCGATACCTCTTCCGATGTCGGAGGCAAGAATACTGATGACTGCCCAGGGAAGAAGGATAATACCGCTTCCGACAACAGGCATAATGTCTGCAATGGCGATTAATGCGGCTATGAGCATTGCGTTGTTTACTCTGAGAAGGAGTAATCCCAGGAATATCTCCGCAAAAGTAATGAACATTATAGTTGCATACGCGACTATATACTGCTTTAATACCTTTTTAAGGTGCTGACCTATGTTGTCAAACATAAGCTGTGTCTGTTCGGAGAACTGATAATATATGAAATTTTTGATATTATCCCAGTCTACACTGAGGAATGCAGTGGCGATTACGGAAATAACCGTATTCAGAAGCAGGCTCGGCAGACTTGCGGCAGTTGAACCTGCGACGGATATGAGGCTCATGGAGAAAGTGCTGATAGTCGTTCCCAGAGAAGCCACAAAGTCAAAAATTGCATCTTCATCAAAGCTTGCACCGAGGAAGCCGAACTTGTTGAAAAACTCGCTGAGTGCATTTACTGCTTTTGTGAGAGCAGGTTCGATGACCGTATTATACAGTTCCGGCAGAGCGGAAACAAGATCCATAACAGCAGAACCTATGCTGATCAGGATAAGCAGCAGTACGCATACTATTATTGAATAAAACACCAGCACCGCAATGATTGCTGCGGCGTTGTTTTTCATGTTCCATTTCCTTTTCATCGCCTTTATGACAGGGCGGATGACGGAAGAAACAACCAATGCAATCGCAAACGGAAGCAACACTCCCAATGCGTATCGTGCGATAAATACGACTATTGCGGATATTATGGCAAAATACACGAAATTTATTATAAACCGTCTGCGTTTTTCGGTCTGATCACTGTTCATTTTCTACCTCCGTAGTGTGATATGTAGCAATGTTTCTGTTATATGAGTGCGGGAATAAGATATGATATTACGGAAATTATTCCGCCTGCAATCAATACTCCGAGGGAGATTATGGGAAGGGCGCTCCTCATTCTCATATTCAACAGCCCCGCAACCAGAGCTCCGCTCCATGCTCCCGTTCCCGGAAGAGGAATAGCTACGAATATGAGAAGCCCCCATTTTTCGTAACGGAGTATTTTTTCTTTATTTTTTTCCGACTTGTTTATTATCTTATCCACAAGGGGAGAAAATACGGGGAATTTTGCGAGAAATTCCAGAAATTTTCTTATGAACAGAATAATGAACGGTATAGGAAGCATATTTCCCGCAAAGCATATGATAAACGCTTTTACAAACTCCACTCCCAGCAGACTCGCGGCAATAAGCCCTCCGCGAAGCTCCAGTACCGGAAGGAGAGATATTATGAATATGATGAGCTCGGGAGGAAGCGTTCCTCCGAGAAGTTCTGTGATGCTTTGCGACAGTTCCTGTGCCATTATTGTCCTCTTGTTTTATACTTTAATAATTAATTCTATCACAAATCTGTGTCCTTTTACACAAAAATGAATGATTTTGTTTTTGAAAACCATATCTTCTGCGTAAATATTGTTTTCTGTAATATATCATATATATAATTTCAAGGTCAATTAAAAGAATATTAAATTTCTTCAGGGCATTAATCAGAAAATGCATAAATCCCATAAAAATGAGAATATTAAGCTATATATATTGTTGTAAAATTTTTTTTACAACCTCATAAGAATATTTTGCGGTAAAATTCGACACTCTGTCGTATGTGTCGCTTGACATTTATTTTTCTGCTGTGTTACAATACGCCCACGTTAAAGGGGAGTAACTCCGCTGTAATAAGCGTGATGTTTGCGTCATTTCGGCTTTGGCCCGCTTCATCATTAAAGAGTAAGACTTTTACCGATATTTTCGGTACAGGTCTTTTTTTAGTGCTTAAATCAGTGCCGGAAGAACATACTTTATTACAGAAAGGAAATAAAATGAACTATCATCTCATCCCCACAGAAGATGTGCTCAAAGATCTCGGCACATCGGAAAACGGACTTACATCATCGGAAGCCGCAAGGCGGCTTGCGGAAAACGGCAAAAACAAACTGACCGAAGCGAAAAAAGATTCTCTCGCAAAGAGACTTTTTAATCAGCTGAAGGATCCTATGCTGATAATACTTATAGTTGCGGCGGTACTCAGCGGTTTTACGGCAGTATATGCAGGCGAAAGCTTTGCGGATGCAATAATCATCGGCATTGTTGTAATCGTAAATGCGGTTCTTGGTGTATATCAGGAAAACAAAGCCGACAAAGCTATCGAAGCCCTGCAGGAAATGTCTGCGGCAACATCAAAAGTTCTTCGTGACGGAGCGGTAACTTCCGTAAAAAGCGAAGATATCGTCGTCGGAGATATCCTTATCCTTGAAGCAGGCGATGCGGTGGGCGCCGATGCAAGGCTTATTGAAGCCGCAAGTATGAAATGCGAAGAAGCGGCTCTCACGGGAGAAAGTGTGCCCGTAAACAAGAATTCTTCAGCCATGCAGGACAACGGAGAAAATATTTCTCTCGGCGACAGACACAATATGGTATATATGGGTTCCTCAGTTTCTTACGGCAGAGGTTCTGCGGTTGTTACAGCAACGGGAATGGATACACAGATGGGCATGATCGCAGGTGTCCTTGCTCAGAGCCGTGATGAACAAACCCCGCTTCAGAAAAAACTCGGGCAGCTCAGTAAAACACTCACTTATCTTGTTGTCGGAATTTCTGCATTTATATTTGTATTCCGCCTTATGAGCAGCGAAAACACGGGAACTGCAGGTATTATCGACACATTTATGGTTGCGGTCTCTCTTGCGGTTGCGGCTATTCCCGAAGGCCTTGCTACAGTCGTTACAATAGTGCTTTCCATCGGCGTTACGAATATGAGTAAGCGAAACGCCATCATCAGAAGGCTTTCAAGCGTGGAAACCCTCGGCTGTGCAAGGATAATATGTTCCGACAAGACTGGAACACTCACACAGAACAAAATGACCGTTGTTGATACATTTACAACAGACGACACTCTTCTTGCGAAAGCTATGTGCCTTTGTAATGATGCAACGATACAGGTCGGCGAAGAAGCAAAAGGAGAGGCTACGGAAGCGGCTCTTGTAAACTACGCAAACAGTCTCGGAATGGTAAAATACAGGCTTGAAAATGACTTTCCGAGAGTATCCGAAGCCCCGTTTGATTCTGACAGAAAGATGATGAGTACCGTACACCGCCTTGATGAAAATGACAGGTTCGTGCAGTACACAAAAGGTGCCTGCGAGATAGTCATCGACAGATGTACCCATTATTACGACAACGGAAATGTTTATCCCATTACGGAAGAATATAAACAAAAAATTATGGACTCCGCAAAATCTTTCGCAGACAGGGCTCTGCGTGTGCTTGCGGCGGCATATAAATATTATGACGGACTTCCCGGATTTGATTCGCCCGACGAAATAGAAAAGGATCTTGTATTTATCGGATTTACGGGTATGATCGACCCTGTAAGGCCAGAAGTGAAAGATGCGATCATAAAGGCAAGACAAGCCGGTATACGCCCCATAATGATAACGGGAGATCATATAGATACGGCAAAGGCCATTGCAAAAGAGCTTGGTATACTCGATGAAAATAAAAAGGCAATCACAGGAAACGAACTGTCAGTTATGTCCGATGAAGAGTATAATAAAGAGCTTGAGAATATCACCGTATATGCCCGTGTACAGCCGGAGCATAAAGTGCGTATCGTAAATGCATGGAGAAACGCGGGATATGTCACTGCGATGACAGGGGACGGTGTAAACGATGCTCCCTCAATCAAATCCGCAGACATAGGTGTGGGTATGGGGATAACAGGCACCGACGTCACGAAAAATGTTGCGGATATGATCCTCGCAGACGATAATTTTGCAACCATAGTTTCTGCTGTGGAAGAAGGAAGAAGAATTTATGATAATATCCGCAAGGCGATACAGTTTCTTCTGAGTTCAAATATGAGTGAAGTTATCTCAATATTTGTTTCCACAGTGCTGGGCTTTACTATACTGCATCCGGTCCATATATTATGGATAAACCTCGTGACGGACTGTTTCCCGGCTCTTGCCCTGGGTCTTGAAAAAGCGGAAGATGATATTATGAAACGTCCGCCGAGAGATTCTGAGGAAGGTGTGTTTGCAGGCGGAATGGGCTTTGATGTGGTTTATCAGGGAATCCTCGTATCAGCTCTGACACTTTCCGCATATTTTATCGGACATTATATGGAATCGGGAGTATGGGAGATCGCACAGAGCCGCGACGGAATTACAATGGCGTTTCTCACCATGAGTTTTGCGGAAATATTCCATTCACTTAATATGCGTTCACAGCGAGGCAGTATCTTTAAAATGCACCACTCAAACAGGACTCTTACATTTGCCGCAATAGGCAGTTTCATAGCGACGAATCTTGTGGTTTATGTTCCGTTTCTTGCAAAGGCGTTTGAGTTTGAGCATATAAGTTCTGCGGAATATATTGTGGCGCTTCTTCTCGGAGTATCGGTAATTCCTGTTGTGGAGATCGTGAAAGCTGTTCAGAGAAAGAGAGCGTAAGGCTATAGTTTCTGCCGTGAGTGCAGAATAAGAGTCGGGAAAGTAACTGTCATTATGCCACACTTTCTTGTGTATATCTTTTGTGTTTGAGAAATTCCCCCACCCACCCGCCCTTTTCCGGCAGGCCTGCGGCCTGCACCGCGCCTACGGCGCTGAGCCTGCAAAGCAGGCACGGGCAAGCTTGCTTGCCCGTGTGCCTTGTCGGCAGACTGCAATGCCTGCGCATTGCAGAAGCCGCCTGCGGCGGGCTTTGGGAAAGTGATGGTCTTTGAGGTGTATTTTCTCGTTTATGTTTCATAGGTTCTTGTTCCGGTCAATCCCTCCCGGTAAAACCTGCGTTTTACCACCCTCCCTTTACACAAGGGAGGGCTTTTGTTATTGTACTTTGCCGGTTCGTGTGATTAGCTTCTCAGTCAGCTATGCTGACAGCTCTCATAAAAATCCTGAATACGACAAAGAGAGTGCACAGCAAGCACTCTCTTTTTAATATATTTTTCAGACAACTTCACCAACAAGGAAATCCGTTAATTGCATTTTTTCAGTTTGTTTTCAGCCCACGCTCTCGTATATGACATAAATTTTATTATCGCATATGAGATGAAGGCAGAATATACTATATTCATTTTGTCTCCTTTCAATACGATATATTATATGCGAAGTGACGCAGATTTGATTCATTCATAGTTAGCAGATGCTAACTATGATGTTATATTATCATCTGTATGTGATTTTGTCAACAGGAATTTACAGGCAATGATAAAATTTCATAAAAAAATACCGCACATTACATGCGGCATATATTCCCGAAGGAATTTTTTGCAAAAAAAATGGTGATCCATCGGGGACTTGAACCCCGGACACCCTGATTAAAAGTCAGG
>SVCP01000018.1 GCA_015058295.1 Anaerofustis stercorihominis | reverse complement strand
AGCGTCTTTTGCTGAGTTCGGGTACTGAACAGCTTTTTTGATGTCTTTTATTGTGATAAGGCCTTTGAGGTTGCCTTCTTCATCAACGATGGGAAGCTTTTCCACTTTGCTCTTCTTGAGGATTTCTTCAGCTTTTGCGAGATCTGTTCCTTCAGGAGCAGTGATGAGGTTTTCTTTTGTCATCGCTTCTGTGATGGGGCGAAGAGGATCAACTTCGAAACGAAGGTCTCTGTTTGTGATGATGCCGACGAGCTTTTTGTCTCTTACGATAGGTACGCCTGAAATGTGATAGCGGTCCATGATTGCCATAGCATCGCCTACAACGCTGTCTTCTGTAAGGAAGAACGGATCAACGATAACGCCGTGTTCACTTCTCTTTACTCTGTCAACGTGTTCTGCCTGCATATCGATAGTCATGTTCTTATGAATGATACCGATTCCGCCTGCACGGGCCATGGCGATAGCAAGTCTGCTTTCCGTTACTGTGTCCATTCCCGCTGAAATGATAGGAATGTTGAGTTTGATGGAATTTGTAAGTCTTGTCTGTGTGTTAACATCTGCCGGCACTACATTGCTGGCTCTGGGAATAAGTAAAACATCATCATATGTTAAACCTTCTTTAACGATTTTTCCCATTATCTCCTCCTGATTTTTTATATAGTAATTAATTTGGTATCATAGCACACTTTCATGCATTTTGCAACAAAATTTTTGTGTTTTTGTTACTTTTTTCCCGGGTACAGCTTTGAATTTATGCTTTTATTCCGAAAAATCTCATTGCGTTCTCTGCTGTGATGTCGGCAATCTCTTCAGTTGTCCTGCCGTAAAGCTCTGAAAGCTTGTCCGCAACATATGCCACATATGTGGGGTTGTTACGTTTTCCTCTGAACGGCACAGGTGTGAGATACGGGCAGTCCGTTTCGATGAATATCCGCTCAAGAGGAATATTCGGGACCATTTCAGTCAGCGCCCTTGCATTTTTGAATGTCACCGGGCCGGAAATCGAAAAATGTATGTTCTTGTCGAGGGCAAGGTATTTTTTCAGCATTTCCGTACTCTGGCTGAATGAGTGAAGTACCGCACCTTTCGGATTTTTCAGGTGTTCTTTAAGTATCTTATATGTTTCTTCCGATGCATCCCTTGAATGAATGATTATGGGAAGATCCAGCTCGTCCGCAAGGTGAATCTGTCGGATAAATATTTCTCTTTGTATGTCCCTGGGTGAGTTGTCATAGTAAAAATCAAGTCCGATCTCTCCGATTGCAACGACTTTTTCTTCTTTTGCGAGCTTTTTTATGAGTTCTTCAAACTTGTCCGTATAGTCCTTGCTGTCGTGAGGGTGCATTCCCACTGCCGCATAGAAAAAGTCGTATCTTTTTGCAAGTACAGCCGAAAGATACGAAGACTTTTCATCGCACCCGCAGTTGAGAACGAGCATACCTTCTCTTTTTATTCTGTCTATCATCAGGTCCCTGTCTTCGTTGAAGCGCTCATCCGTGATGTGTGCGTGTGTATCAAAAAGCATTTGTTGCCTCCTTATTTTTCCGGAAGAATCAGCACAGTCTCCCCTTCGTATATGTAACCGAGAAGCTTTCTTGCGAGATATTCATAATGCTGTGGGGTGCCGATCTTTGAAATTTCTTCTTCGTACAGTGCTTTCTGCAGATTCGCCTGCTCGATCTGCTGATGCAGAAGTTCTATCTTGTCCTCAAGGTCTGCCTTTCTCATATATGAGTTTACGGACAGAACAAGAGCCGGAATAAGTATGATGATAAGTATTACGGAGATGATCATTGCCTTATTCATATCCGCTCTTTTCTGCTTTCTGCTCTTCTTCATTTTCTCTCCTGCGTGCGAAATATTTTATGTAGTTATTATATAACTTTTTTGTCTGATGTAAAAGAGCATAAATGTTTTTTAGTGTTTTTTTTATGACTTTTATGAGGGGAGAAAATGCCTTTGTGATATACCCGTATACAGGAGTGAATATTTTTCTTTGTATACGGAAAAAAAACGAGAAGACGGCTGTCAAAACATCGTTTATAAGGTAATAAAAAGAACATCGGTATACGGTGAATGCCAGAAGATATGCCAGGAAAAAATAATACCTGACATCAAGACGGTTCAGTCTGTATATCATTCCCGTACTCATGACAAACAGGAGAACCGCACACAGCGTGTCGGAAAGTTTCCTGTGACACAGTAGCCTTGAGAACACAAAGTTCAGTATATGTATCAGCACGCACGCCAGAAGACCGTCCGTAAATACAAAGACAAACTGCCTTATAAAGTCAAAGTTGCCTGTATACATTATCTGAACAGCTTTGACATAAGACCGCGGCCGTTTCCGACGGAGGAGATGTTGTCGTTATATACAAGGGTATTTATTTCTCCGCGGAGGCATACTTCGCCCTGTTCAAGATTCAGCTTTGTGATTCTGAGGTTGTTTCCGCCGACTGTGAGAAGTCCCATAGTGCTCTCAAGGAGGATACCTTCGTCGTTGAAGCTGTGTACATCATTTACACCGTATACTCTCAGCTCGCTTCGTGAGATAAGCTCGAAATGATGATTTGTCATTGCAATATTGGATAAATTTTCCATATAAAACTCCATATAATGTTTTTGTTATTTGTATGCTTGTTCCGTGTGATATAGAACACTGAAGATGGAGAACATAATGAACGAGAGAAAAAACAGATTCCTTATATATATGTACCGTGTAATAAAAAGCGGTGCTGCTGCGCAGGGAGCATGTCAGCTTGCGTATTCTTTTATACTGGCTTTTGTGCCGCTTCTTATTATGCTTGTATCTTTTCTCGGAAAGATTTCACTGCCCGCAGATGAAATTTATATAAGTCTTGAGTTTCTTCTGCCGAAAGAGGCGTATGAAATCGTCAGGGGCATGCTTGACGAGATAATAAACTCATCTGCTGTAGGAACCATAAGCATCTTTACGTTTATATACTTCATATCCGTCGCCGCAAGGAGCGTCATTCGCATAACGGACAATGTTTATTCCGAGCACGGAAGGCGGGGAGGAATAAGACTGTTTATACTTTCCCCGGTATATGCATCAGTCATTATAGTGTGCTTTATGCTGCTGCTTGTGCTTATAGTTTTCGGTGAACTGATAGTGGAGTATTTTTTCGAACTGCTGAAGCTGAAACAGTACGGCTATATAATGTATGTGGTTGATATGCTGCGTATTTTCGGGGCATTTGCTCTTATATGGGGTATATTATGCCTGGTGTATGCGATGGTGCCTTCCGAAAAGCTGAAAATCAGAGATGTATACAAAGGAGCACTCTTTGCGACAACTGGCTGGATCGTGGCAAGTATGGCATTTTCGTTTTATGTAAGCAATTTTTCCGATTACGGCATACTCTTCGGCTCCCTGGGAGGCATATTTGTACTTCTGGTCTGGCTTTATATCAGCTCGTATATAATGATCCTCGGGATTTATGTCAACCGTGCGCTGATGTATTCTTCCGGAGGCAATATGTAAAGGTATACGGATAATTTATTTTTTCATATAAAAATATATAGACATCAGACTGAATTTAATATACAATTATTATGTTTTAGTTTATCCTGCCGATAGTATCGGCACTACATAATATGCATCGTGAGAGGGAACCTGAATGAACGATATCATCATTGAAGCAAGAGACCTTTGCAAAGAGTTTGACGACGAGGTCGTGGTAAATTATATAAACTTTATCATTACCGAGGGAGAATTTGTCACTCTGTTGGGGCCCAGCGGCTGCGGAAAGACCACAATACTCAGAATGATTGCGGGATTTGAAGATCCCACATACGGAGATATATTTTTCTACGGGAAGAAACTTACGGAGCTTCCCGCATACGAAAGACCTGTAAATACGGTATTTCAGAACTATGCGCTTTTTCCGCATATGAATGTGTATGAGAATATCGCATTTCCTCTTCGCATAAAAAAGATGGACGAAAAGACAATAGACGAAAAGGTAAAATATTATCTTAACGTCGTAAACCTCAAAGGCTACGAAAAACGAAACGTGGACCAGCTCTCCGGCGGGCAACAGCAGAGGGTTGCAATAGCCCGTGCCCTTGCGAACGAGCCGAAGATCCTTCTTCTTGATGAGCCACTCAGTGCACTTGACCTGAAGCTGAGAAAGGACATGCAGAAGGAACTCAAACGTATCCAGCAGGCTGTCGGTATTACATTTATTTATGTTACACACGACCAGGAAGAAGCTCTTTCACTTTCGGATAAGATAATCGTAATGCGTAAAGGCGAAATACAGCAGGTAGGCTCTCCCACGGATATATACAACGAACCGATAAACACGTACGTTGCGGACTTCATCGGCGAAAGCAATATTATCGACGCAGTGATGAAGGAAAACTATAAAGTGGAATTTATGGGCAAGAGCTTTGAGTGTGTTGACGAAAGATTCCCCGAATCGGATAAAGTAAAGATCGTTATCCGTCCGGAAGATATAGACCCTGTTGAAAAGGGAACTTCAAAGATAGATGCGCTGGTTACTTCCGTAACATTCAAGGGTGTTCACTATGAGATCCTCGCAGAGCACGAAGGTTTCACATTTATGATCCACACAACGGAAAAACGCGAAGAAGGGGAAACTATCGGTCTCAGCTTCGGCCCGGATGATATTCACGTAATGCGTGCGGAACAGAGAAATATTCTTGATGCGACAATGCCCGAAAACAATGTTATCGAGTTTCTCGGTGCGAAGTTCAGCTGTCTGCACGAAAAGAGTGAAAATGATGAAAATCTCAAGGCTGTCATCAAGCCTGCGGACTGGATCATCAGCAAAGATACCAGGAATGCAAAACTCACTGCAAAAGTAACCATAGTATCATATCACAGCGAAAGATATGAATTCCTTGCGGAGACAAACGGAGTGAAGATAATGCTTCAGTCGCCTGATCCTGTGAAGATCGGTGATGTTATTGCTTTGGATGTCGATGAAGACGACATCGATATTATGAGGTAGAATAATTGAAAAAAACAAAGGTTCTCGGTCTGCCCTATGGGGTATGGATGCTTATATTTATAGTATTCCCCATATTTCTTATGTTTTTGTATGCGGTACGCACTTCATCGGGAGGATTTACTCTTGATAATTTCAGGAACTTCTTTTCTCCGATGTATATGCAGATATTGTGGGATTCCGTATATATGGCAGGTATCTCCACAGTAATATGCCTTCTTTTAGGGTATCCTGTGGCGATGATCATATCAAAAATGCCGGAAAAGAGCAGGAATCTGTTTTTAGTGCTTATAATCATGCCCACATGGATGAATTTCCTTCTGAGAACATATTCGTGGATGAATATTCTCGGGAAGAACGGCCTTATCAACAAGCTGCTTACGCTTCTGGGAATGAATACGATGGATCTGTTGTATAACAACGGTGCTGTACTTCTCGGTATGGTATATAACTTCCTGCCGTTTATGATCTATCCCATATATTCGGTAATTATAAAAATAAATCCCAGCTACCTTGAAGCAGCGAAAGACCTCGGGGCAAATTCCGTAAAGGCATTTATGAAGGTTACGCTTCCCCTTTCTGTACCGGGGATAATAACAGGTATAACAATGGTATTTATGCCTGCGGTAAGTACATTCGTCATTTCAGACCTTCTCGGCGGAGGAACTCAGATGTATATAGGAAATCTTATTTCCCATCAGTTCCTGCAGAAAGGAGACTGGAATTTCGGCTCGGCAGTTTCGTTCATTATGATGATAGTCATTCTCATTGTAATGATGATAACAAATAAATTCTCCAAGACGGATAAGGAGAGCGTATGATGAAGTTTCTGAAAAAGTTTTATATTTACATCGTACTGATATTTCTGTATGCTCCCGTATTCGTTATGGCGGTATATTCTTTCAATGAATCCCGTACAAGTAAAAAATGGGGCGGTTTCTCGCTGAAATGGTACGAGAGTCTGTTTCACAACGAAGAGATACTCTCCGCACTTTATTACACTCTCATCGTTGCTGCTGTCGCGTGTATAGTTTCCACCATCGTTGGAACGATTTCTGCTATCGGCATATATTCCATGAGTGGAAAAGTCAAGTCCCTCATGCTCAATGTGAACTATCTTCCGGTAATCAATCCGGACATCGTAACGGGTATCTCCATGATGCTTCTGTTCGGTTTCTGCTCTATCAGGCAGGGATTTTTCACAATGCTCATCGCACACATAACGTTCTGTATTCCGTATGTGGTGTTGTCTGTTCTTCCGAAACTCAATCAGATGGACAAACATCTCGTTGAGGCGGCTATGGACCTTGGCGCAACTCCCGCATACACACTCAGAAAGATCGTCATTCCGGAGATTCTGCCGGGTATCCTTACAGGTGCGCTGATGGCGTTTACGCTGTCCATTGACGATTTTGTAATCAGCTTTTTCTCTACGGGAAGCGGAGTAAGCAATCTTTCCATTTATGTGTACTCTGCGGCGAAGAGAGGCATAAGCCCGGAAATAAACGCACTTTCCACGCTTATGATACTTACGGTTAGTGTCCTGTTGGCAATAGTCAACTTCGGATCTAATAAAAAATCACAAGAGAAAGGGGATAGATAGTTGAAAAAAATATCCTTGTTGTTGGCAGTTGTGTTGCTGCTTTCGACTATGCTTTTCGGATGCGGGGATAATTCATCCGACAAGCCGACGCTTTATGTTTACAATGTAGGTACTTACATCGACAAGAGCGTCAATGATATGTTCGAAGAAGAATTTGATTGTAATGTGGTTTATGAGACATATGATTCAAACGAATCAATGTACCTGAAGGTGGTAAATGCCACCAGTGATTATGATGTGATTTTCCCGTCTGATTATATGCTGGAAAAGATGATCAAAGAAGAACTCGTTCTTCCGCTCAATCACGAAAACATTCCGAACATGGCAAACATCCGTGAAGAACTCCTCGGTGGTTCTTTCGATGAAAATAACACATACGGTGTACCGTATTTTTACGGTACTGTGGGTATCCTTTACAATACTCAGACTGTCAAAGAACCTGTTGACAGCTGGGGAATATTGTGGGACGAAAAATATGCGGATGATATACTTATGTATGATTCGCAGAGAGATTCTCTCGGTATTGCGCTGAAATACCTCGGATACTCAATGAACACAAGAAACAAAGATGAAGTCCTTAAAGCGCAGGCAGCCCTTATTCAGCAGAAACCCATGATCGTCGGTTACTTTACAGACTCCGTAATGGATATGATGATAGGGGAAGAAGCTTCTCTTGCTGTGGTTTATTCAGGGGATGCGGTATATTGCATGAGCGAAAATGAAAATCTCGCTTACGCTGTTCCGAAAGAAGGCAGCAACGTATGGATCGACTGTATGGCAATCCCGAAAACAAGCAAGCAGAAAGAGCTTGCGGAAGCTTACATAAATTTCATGTGCCGTGATGATATTGCGATGCTGAATACGCAGGAAGTAATGTATTCAAGCGCAAACAAAAATCTCGAAGCAGATCTTCGTGAAGAAGACTGGTCGGATAACGACGCATATTTCGTACCGCAGGAAGTTCTCGACAGATGTGAGTTCTTCAACGATCTCGGAGATTTCCTTCCGGTATTTGCCGAAGCCTGGGAAACGGTAAAGGCGTCAAAGTAATACAGATAATCAACACCTCCGCTATGTGCGGAGGTGTTTTTTTATTGTGATAAAATCGTACAAAACATCAAATATGCAATTAATAAAAAGTTTAAAAGAAAATGAAAAAATATGTTGACAAATCCTGACACTTATGTATAATTAGTGAATATAACTCATAAATAATGAATAAAAAATCATTATTGAGTGTGATAAAAAAATAATTCGGAGGGAAATATGGTTAAAGTATTTATTGACGGCAGAAACGGAACCACGGGGCTGAGAATAGATGAGAGATTAGCGGGAAGAGATGATATTACTTTGATAGTGCTTCCCGAAGAACTGAGAAAAGACGAAAATGCGAGGAAAGATGCCATAAATTCAGCGGATATTGCATTTTTGTGTTTGCCGGATAACGAAGCTGTGAACGCAGTGGCGATGACGGAAAATGAGAATACGGTAATTATAGACACTTCAACAGCGCACCGCATAAGCGAAGGCTGGGCATACGGTTTCCCGGAAATGAAGGGACAGAAAGAAG
Organism: Anaerofustis stercorihominis; assembly: GCA_015058295.1. Lineage (GTDB taxonomy): Bacteria > Bacillota > Clostridia > Eubacteriales > Anaerofustaceae > SVCP01. Next base: position 21,892 of record SVCP01000018.1, on the reverse strand, counting down.
TGATTAAAAATGCAAAAAGAATTGCAAACCCCGGCTGTCATGCAATAGGATTTGTTTCTCTTATTCAGCCGCTTGTTGCGGAAGGGATTATACCAAAGAGCAGTAATCTTTCGTGTATGTCCCTGACCGGATATTCCGGCGGCGGAAAGAATATGATCGCAGAATACGAAAATGCATGCAGAAATACACTTCTCGATGCGCCGAGACAATACGGAATAACCCAGTCTCACAAACATTTAAAAGAAATGAAAGGCATTACGGGACTTGGTAAATTCCCTGCGTTTATGCCGGTGGTAGCGGATTTTTACAGCGGAATGGAAGTGACGGTACCGCTTTTCGGCGAAGAAATAAACGGAAACATAAAAGATATAAAAGAAGTATATAAGGAATATTATAAATCGGCTATTGTGCATTATGACGAAGATTTTGATGAAAACGGATATGTCAGCGCAGGAAAATATTCCGGAAAAGACGATATGCAGATAGCTGTAAGCGGAAATGACGAAAGAATACTTCTCATCTCACGCTTTGATAACTTGGGTAAAGGAGCATCAGGCTCCGCAATACAGAATATGAATATAGTCCTCGGTTGTGATGAGGCTATGGGACTTAATATATAGGAGGCAGACAATGAAAATTATACAGGGTGGAATTTGTGCGGCAAAAGGATTCAAGGCAAACGGAGTTCACTGCGGAATCAGAAAGAATCAGACTAAAAAAGATCTTGCTCTGATATATTCCGATGTGATTGCAAATGCGGCGGCTGTGTATACGACAAACATTGTCAAAGGCGCGCCTCTTGTACTTACGAAAGAACACATCTCCGACGGTAAGGCTCAGGCAATAATCTGTAACAGCGGAAACGCAAATACATGCAATGCAAACGGCATTGAAATAGCACAGCAGATGAGTGAACTTGTGGGAGAAAGCCTGGATATCAATCCAAATGATGTTATTATCGCCTCCACAGGTGTTATCGGTCAGACGCTCGACATCACTCCGATTAAAAACGGCATAACTCCGCTTTCAGAAGGTCTTATGTACGACGGAAGTGCGGTTGCGGCAGAAGCGATAATGACTACGGATACGACTCCGAAAGAAATCGCGGTTGAATTTACTCTCGGCGGAAAAGTATGTCATATGGGTGCCATCGCAAAAGGCAGCGGAATGATTCACCCGGATATGGCGACTATGCTTGTGTTTATTACAACAGATGCAAATATATCTTCGGAAATGCTCGCAAAAGCACTTAAAACAGATGTTGTGGATACGTTCAACATGACAAGCGTTGACGGAGATACCTCCACAAACGATATGGTGGCGATCCTTGCAAACGGACTTGCGGAAAACGAAGAAATTACTCAGGAAGACGAAGACTTTGCGGAATTTATGAAAGCTCTCAATACTGTAACCGTGTATCTGTGCAAACAGATCGCTTCCGACGGAGAAGGTGCCACAAAGCTTCTGGAATGTAAGGTTACAGGAGGGAATGATCTTCTCTCCGCAAAGAAAGCGGCAAAATCCGTGATCTGCTCAAGCCTTCTCAAAGCGGCAATGTTCGCCGCAGATGCAAACTGGGGAAGGGTGCTGTGCGCAATAGGTTATTCGGGAGCGGATGTTGACCTTACGAAAACAGATGTTTCATTCCGCTCCGCAAAGGGTGAAGTGACCGTCTGCAAAAACGGCGCAGGAGTGGCTTTCTCGGAAGAAAAGGCGAAGGAAGTGCTTCTGGAAAACGAAGTTGAGATCCTCATAAGTATCGGCGACGGAGATTACTCCGCAACCGCATGGGGATGCGACCTCACATATGATTATGTAAAGATCAACGGTTCATACCGCAGTTAGGAGAAAACCATGAACAATACATTTACCAATATACAACGTGCCCAGGTCCTTACACAGGCACTTCCGTACATACAGAAATATAACGGCAAAATAATCGTCGTAAAATACGGCGGAAACGCAATGACAGACCCTGAACTGAAAGAACAGGTAATGGAAGATATCGTTCTTCTGTGGCTTATCGGTGTGAAAGTGGTTCTTGTTCACGGAGGAGGCCCCGAAATCAACGAGGTGATGAACCGTTACGGAAAAGAAGCGGTATTTATCGACGGGCTGCGTGTTACAGACAAGGAAACCATGGACATTGTGCAGATGGTTCTTGCGGGAAAAGTAAACAAGACTCTTGTAAACCTCCTGGAAATGAAAGGCGGAAAGGCAATGGGTATTTCCGGCATGGACGGCAGACTTATCGAAGCGAAATTCAAAGATGAAAAATTAGGTTATGTGGGAGATATAACAAACATAAATATATCTGCGGTGACGGACCTGCTGGAAAAAGGATATATTCCCGTAGTTTCAACCATTGCCTGCGACAAAGACGGAAATACATATAATATCAACGGTGACACTGCCGCAGCCCACATTGCAGGAGCGCTCAACTCGGAAAGACTTATTATGATGACAGATGTTGCGGGAATCCTTACGGATAAAAACGACCCGGCGACGCTTATTCCGGAAGTGAGCATTTCGCAGATCGCAGAACTGAAACAGGACGGTATCATTTCAGGCGGAATGATACCGAAGGTGGAATGCTGTGTTGAAGCTCTTCAAAAAGGAGTTAAAAATGCGGTAATTATGGACGGAAGGGTACCTCACTCCATTCTTATGGAGATTCTTACAGACGAAGGTGCCGGAACGATGGTAACGGAGGATAAATAATGAGTACATTGAAAAATACAGACAAACAATATGTTGCAAATACATATTCCCGTTTTGATCTTGAGATCTCCCACGGCAAGGGAAGCCTTGCGTATGATTATGACGGCAAGGAATATATCGATATGGGAAGCGGCATCGGCGTGACAAGCTTCGGATATTGTGATGATATATGGCAGGAAGCGGTAAAAGATCAGCTCGCAAAAGTACAGCACACGTCGAATCTTTTCTACACTTCTCCCGGAGCGGAACTTGCGAAACTTCTGTGCGAAAAAACCGGAATGGATAAGGTGTTTTTCGGCAACTCCGGAGCGGAAGCCAATGAATGTGCCATAAAGGTAGCGAGAAAATATGCCGCAGAGAAAAAAGGAGCGGAGTATTACAATATCGTAACCCTCAAAAACAGTTTCCACGGCAGAACTCTCACAACCCTCGCCGCAACAGGGCAGGACAAATATCATGCGCATTTCAATCCTCTCACACCGGGATTTTTATACACAGACGCAAATGATATTCCTATGCTTGAAAAGATCATTTCAGACAACAAAGTCGCAGGCATAATGATAGAGATAGTTCAGGGTGAAGGCGGAGTAAATCCCCTCGATGCATCATATATAAAGGCAGTAAATGATATATGCAAGGAAAACGACATTATCCTTATCATCGACGAAGTACAGACAGGCAACGGCAGATGCGGTGAATTTTATGCATATATGCATTTCGGCATCGAGCCTGATGTTGTCTCCACAGCCAAAGGTCTCGGCGGTGGTCTTCCCATAGGAGCCTGCCTTATGAGCGGTAAAGTATCCTGCGTACTTTCATATGGTGATCACGGAAGCACATACGGAGCGAACCCCGTATGCTGTGCAGGGGCAATAAGCATCATCAGCCGTATTGACGAAAAACTTCTCTCGGAAGTAAAGGAAAAATCCGCATACATTTTCTCCGAGCTTGAAGGAGCGGAAGGAATTGAGTCTGTCAGCGGTATGGGGCTTATGATAGGCATAAAGGCAACAAAGCCTGCCGTAGAGATCGTAAACAAATGCATCGAAAAAGGCGTTATCCCCCTCACGGCAAAAGATAAAGTAAGACTTCTTCCTGCGCTGAACATACCGTTTGATCTTCTGAAAAAAGCGGTACAGATTATAAAGGAAGTATGTGCGGAAGGTTAATATTTCGTCCCTGCGGAAGCGGGGCAGATTGTCGAGAAAGCCCAAACCGTCAAATTTTATTAATTAAAATTTGACTTGCTGTGTTGTTTTTTCGTCGCCATTGCTTATGTACGCTCAGCTACACCGCGCAATGTCGACTCAAAAGCCGCCTTGCCTTTGAGCTTTTCGAACAACCTGCGATTAAAGAAAGACCGGAAATATTTTGTTGACAGCTTGTCCCTGCGGAAGCGGGGATTTTTTTTGTGTATATTTTATAATTAAAGCAGATAGGGTAATGCACATAATTAATAAAGTGATTTGTGTAAAGATGGCATAAAATATATTGACCTTTTGTTTTTTATTAATATATAATATAAGTGAAACAAACTCCTAAAAGAAAACTCCCTGAGAAACAAACAGATTTTATTGACATTACCGGCTTTTCCGCACATTGCGGAAATAAAAATGATTTATCTTCCCCTTGTCTACAGTATAGCTATGCTATGGAGAATTAAAACGAAGAAAGAGGTGATACCGATGGGCAATTCAGCAAAGTGAACGAAATCAACAAAGAGAATAAACGGCATAGTATGCTGTATTGATGTGAGGGAGATAAAAATATAAATCAAGGAGTAAAATAAAGAGGTTTGATATGAACAAAATAATCCCGACAACTATCTTGTTTATGTTATTGCTGTCATTAACTGTTGCAGGTTGCAGTGCAGGGAATGAACTGATTCCCCTTGCACCGGAGAATGCTTCGTTTGATGAAGCTTTATTCGGGATAACCGAAGAAGAATTTATCGGAAAGATGGGAGCGCTTGAGTTAACCGAAAGGACAGACGATGACGAAACGCAGATAAAAACATACTTCACGCAAACGCAGGAAGATGATAATTTTACATCTTTCCGTGCATACGGGTTTGTTGAGGATAAGCTTTGTATGCAGAGATATTCCGCAGAGCTGAAAGTTCTTGACGGAGATTATACGAAAGAAGAAGTATATGATAATTTTGAAATTACCATAGAAAATTTCGTAAGTTTCATCGAGGAAAATTATGCGATGGGTGAGTTTACCGGTACATATTCGGATCTCCGCCCGGGAGTGACCGGTTCATGGCCTGTGGGAGAATCTGCGGATATACAGATGATTGCCACAATATCTGATGATATAGAGAATGGTTTTGGGCACGTAAGTTTGTATTATACCTGTGATGAATAAAGTCAATGTTTAAATTAGCACTCCCCGACGGAATTCCGTCGGGGAGTGTTTTTTGTATTTATTCCGTTCTGAGTGCTTCAACCGGGTCTTTTTTGCTTGCGTATTTTGCAGGGATAAGACCTGAGATGATTGTAAGCACAATGCTTATGGCAACGAGGATTATTCCGGAATTTCCAGGAAGGAACGCAAGGTCCTCAACTCCCGACAGATGCTCGATGACCGCATTTATGGGGATAATGAGAAGCAGTGATGTTCCGATACCGATAAGACCGGAGGTTGTTCCCACGATAGCCGTTTCCGCATTGAATACCCGTGAGATATCTTTCTTTGAGGCACCGATACTTCTGAGAATACCGATCTCTTTCGTTCTTTCGAGAACGGAGATGTAGGTGATGATGCCGATCATTATTGACGAAACGATTAGAGAGATGCTTACGAATGCGATAAGTACATAACTTACGTTGTCAACGATAGTCTTTACGGAAGAAATGAGAATTGCGGTGATGTCCGTGTAGGAGATTTCCTTGTCTTCCTGTCCGAGAGAGACTACTTTCTCGTTATAATTTTCGAGATAATCCGTGAAAGCTTCTTTCTTCTCAAAGTCTTCAAAATAGAAGGACATTGCTGTCGGTTCATCTATGTTCTGATATCCGAGGGAAAGAAGATTTGTCTCCGCACTTGCCATCACGCTTGTTCCGCTCATAGCTTCCATAAGACGTGAAAGCTCATCTTCGCTCAGCTCGAAATTGAACGCTCCCGCAATGGCATCCGCATCAACATTGAATGCTCCGGCGATAGTCATTACGAGCCCCTGGGAAAGCTCCCCGACTTTTGTGAGGATATCCCTCTGCATTACCGCTTCTGTCATGGTCTTTGCCATTGTTGCGGAAACTTCCTGCAGAAGTACCTGCCCTGTGAGAGAAGATGTGATTGCTGTGATGATATCAGGATTCAGCGCTGCCATGGGAGCCATCGGGGAAGTCCGGATATATCCCTGAAGGATCCCTGTGATTATCTGTGAGTATGTGTTTACGAATACATCTTTCGGAATGACAAAGTCCGTTTCGAGCTTTGTGAGAAGTTCACCTGCTTCTTCCGACGCCATATATCCAGAAACTATGGCTTCGATGTTTTCTTCCGTAAACACTGCCATGCCTGTATTTTCATCTTTGTTTTCTTCGTAATATGCGTTGAGCATATTTGTCGTGATTGTTACAAGAGTTGTTTCGAAGGCAGTCTTTGCGGGTGTTGTGTCTGCTGTGATTGATGCGGATATCTGATTTATGTATCCGCCTGTCAGATTCGCAATATCTTCTTCGCTGACATCCATTCCGAATGCGTCTGAGAGCATATCCGTATCAACGGAAATCATATCCTCAAAGTTCAGTGCGTTCTTTTCGTTTTCCTCATCAAAGCTGTTTCCGCTGAATACATCAATATCTTTATTTTTGAGCTGTGCCTGAACCAGGTGTGATTTCTCCGCAGTATTGATCACATATTCCGTAAGTTCTTTTGTGTAAAGCACACCCTGTACCATTCCCACTCCGCCGTCGGGGCTTGCAATACCTACGACTTTGAGAGGAACAGATTTCTCATAGACTTTTTTCATAAAGTCCTCATCACCGGTCATGCTCTCGTACACTTCGTATTTTTTATTGTATTCGTATGTTGACGAAGCGTCCACAAGACGCAGCTGAAGATTCAGAAGGTCGTCATATGTTACTTCGAGATTTTCGCTGTCGTCTACGACTTCTTCTCCCTGCATGATCTTTGTCATCATACTTTTAAGATCTGACGGGTGTTTAAGTCCGAGACTGTATACGAGAAGGTCGGAGATTTCATTTGATGACGGAAGCATAATAATTACTTCGTCATAATTTTCCGGCCATGTACCGGCAAGAAGCTTGTAGTTGTTTTTTACGGAGTCCATGTTGACCGCTTCCGTAAATACGGATGTGGATACAGACATCATTGATGATGCGGCTCCGGAAGATATCTGACTTAAAAATCCCGGATTAAGCTGGACGATATCACCGTTTTCAAGCTCCGAATATATAAGCGGTGTTATTGCATAGGAATAATCTATGAGATTTACCATCTGCGAGACTTCCGCCTCGTTGTCTTCGAGATATTGCTTCAGGGATGTCATATCGTTGCTTCTTATGCTGTCATACATGGTGGAGATGTATTTCTTTTCCCTGACGATATTGCTTCCCTCGATATCATCTGTGTCCTGGGATACCATTGAGAGTATCATACTTGTGGTGTCCCCTGTTTCCGCATAGATGGAAAGGGGGTAGGAAGTGAGTGCATCTTCCTGAATGTCATCTATATATTCCTGGAACCCTGCAGACAGCGCAAGGATAAGGGCGATGCCGATTATACCGATACTTCCGGCAAAAGCTGTGAGGAACGTTCTGCCTTTTTTTGTCTTGAGGTTATTGAAGCTCAGAGACAGTGCCGTCAGAAATGACATTGAGATCTTGTGTTTTTTGTGTGGTTTTGTATCCTCAGCTACAGGATTATACGGGTCAGTGTCGCTGATGATTTCCCCGTCGAGAAGGCGGACGATTCTTGTGGAGTATTCCTGCGCAAGCTCCGGGTTGTGAGTAACCATGATTACGAGTTTATCTTCAGCGATTTCTTTGAGAAGCTCCATGATCTGTACGCTTGTTTCGCTGTCGAGTGCCCCCGTAGGTTCATCCGCAAGAAGAATGTCGGGGTTATTGATAAGCGCACGGGCTATAGCTACCCTCTGCATCTGTCCGCCGGACATCTGGTTGGGCTTTTTATGGATGTGTTCTTCAAGACCGACTTTTTTGAGTACCGCAACAGCTCTTTGTCTGCGTTCTTTCTTTGAGACACCTGCAAGAGTGAGCGCAAGCTCAACATTCGCAAGAACACTCTGGTGCGGTATAAGGTTATAGCTCTGGAATACGAAACCGATGGAATTATTTCTGTAATAATCCCAGTCTGAATCCTTGTATTCTTTTGTGGAAACTCCGTTTATGAGAAGGTCTCCGCTTGTATATCTGTCAAGGCCGCCGATGATGTTGAGCATCGTGGTCTTTCCGCTTCCGCTCTGTCCGAGAATTGATACAAACTCATTCTCACGGAAACTGATGCTTACATCTTTGAGGGCGTGCTGCTGCAATTCGCCTGTAATATATGTCTTTACTATGTTTTTTAACTGAAGCATTTTTTTCCTCCCGTAATTATGTATTGTACCATTAAATAAGTCCATAAAGAACAGTTTTTATATAATTTTTTTATCAAATATATAAATTCGACACACAGCATTACATGTCGGATTGTATGGCAGAGTACAGGATGGGGTATATATGAGTAACATTAAAATTCCATTAAATCTTTTGACTGTATTATAATTGTAATATACAATATAGTTGAAACAATCTTTTCAAAAGATGACCTATGAGACGACGCAATAAAAAATATTACCGGCAAATGATATTTTCGGAAAGAGGTGATTGGGTTGGAATATACAGACAAAACAGAGAATAATCAATCCCATAAAAATACTGATTATGTAAAACAAAAATAAAATTATACATAAGGAGAATTCAAACCATGAAAACTGAAAGAAGATTAATATGTATTCTGCTTGTTCTGATGCTGATACTCTCTGTTTCGGCATGCGGAGGGAAAGTATCTCTGAAAAGCATCTCTCATCAGGAAGAATTCTGGGGAAACATCGGAATCGGAACGAGCGTTGAGGACCTGCTGAAAACTTTCCCGGAAGCGGAGTCAGATACAACGGTTGAAGGACTGCCTTTTTACAGAATCGTAAATCTCGACGATGACAATTTTCTGTTTACAACAGATTTCTTTGTTGAGGACGGCAAAGTTTCTCAGATTGCAGACCGTTTCCGTCTGAAGAAAATCGACGGGGATTATACGGAGGAAGAAGTCCGGGACGTATTTACGGAATCTGTCGGAAATATAAAAGGATATTTTACGGATAAATACGGCGAAGGAAAAACGATAATCGAATCCACAGACAGACTGATTCTCGAATGGATCGTCGATAACAATTATGTAAGCATTATGGCTTTCAACTATACAGAAGGACAGAGCGACGAGTTCCTTGCAAGTATAACTGTAGGGCTGGTTCCTGCGGGTACAGATCTGACACCACTCACAGTTGATGAGCTGTTCGGCGGAATAAGTATCGGCATGAGCGAAAGTGATATGCTTGCGAAAACGGGAATCACAACAGACGCCGTAATCGTCGAAGGAAAGAAAATGTATACGCAGACAGTGCGTGATGATGTACTTTACCTGATAGAACGTGGTTTTTCCGTGAATGAAGATGGAATTGTGGATGCAGTTACAGACAGGTATAAATTAAAAAAGCCTGATAAAGAGTTTACTCAGGAAGAAATAAATGCAAATTTCAGACAGTCTGTGCTTAATGTTATCACCCTTGCGCAGAATCTGTATCATGCCGATTTCGGCGACGAACTTTTTACGGAATATGAAAATGTATCTGTAAATAAAAGCGTAAAGCTGAGCGGGGAAAGCAATATAATTATTTTCGGCTCAACAAGAAACGAACCGGACCTCGGCGAGGAGCATTCCGGCAAATTCAACATAATGATTTACAAAGAATAAATACACCTGACGGTCATCCGTCGGTTCCATTTCCGGACAACCAGTAAACAAACAACCCCGACGGCTATCCGTCGGGGTTATGTTATGATTAATAGTTTGTTTTTTTGATTTCGAAGTATGCCTGTTCGTGGAAGCAAACCGGGCATGTTTTCGGAGCTTTCGGGCCGTAGTGTACGTGTCCGCAGTTAGCGCAGTACCAAGCCTGTTCTTCTTCTCTTTCGAATACTTTGCCTTCTTCGAGGTTAGCGAGGAGAGCGAGGTAACGTTCTTCGTGATCTTTTTCGATAGCGCCTACCATTCTGAACTGTTTAGCGAGAGCTTTGAAGCCTTCTTCTTCAGCTACTTTTGCGAATTCTTCGTACATTTCTGTCCATTCGTAGTTTTCGCCTTCAGCTGCGTCTTTGAGGTTTACAACTGTTTCGGGTACTTTGCCGTCGTGAAGAGCTTTGAACCAGAGTTTAGCGTGTTCTTTTTCGTTGTTTGCTGTTTCTTCGAAGAAATCTGCGATCTGGTTGAGGCCTTCTTTTCTTGCCTGTGAAGCATAGTATGTGTATTTGTTTCTTGCCTGTGATTCTCCTGCGAATGCTGCAAGGAGGTTAGCTTCTGTTTTTGTTCCTGTGTAATCCATATTTTCCTCCGTAATATTTCGCGGATCATGTCCGTATTCCATAGTGTATATTACCCTCAAAAACAAAAAAAGTCAATAAAACAGCAACGAATTTTTGTAAAAACGAATTTTACCATAGAAGAGCAAAAACGTTTGTTGTATAATACAATGGGAGGAGCGTATGAAACAACTTAAAGCACAGCTTTCTTCCGGTATTATCGGAGGTTTGTATTTATTTATCACAGAGGATAAGTTTCTCTCCGACAGCTATATAGCACAGATAGAAAAGAAGATCATAGATCCTTCTTTCAGGGCTCTGAATTATACGGAATTCTCTGCAGGTGCGGATGAAGAACTTCTTATCCGCTCGCTCACCGGTATGCCGCTCATGGGAGACAGGCGACTGGTCGTATGCCGCACAGACGACATAAAAACAAAAAACGATGCAAAAACGGAAAAACTCCTTGATCATCTTTCGGAGTATATATCGGCACCGTCTGAATATACGGTGCTTGTTGTCGTGTGTAAAAATATAGACAAGAGAAGTTCATTTTATAAATTATTCAAAGAAAAAGGGAAAATCGCCGAATTCAAAAAGCCGAAAAGGTCCGATTTTTATGACTGGATCGCGGGAGAATTTCAGAAAAGAGGCGTAAATATACAGCGTGAGGCTATAAACCACATTATTTCTTCTGTTGACTACAACGGCAGGGAAAGCGAAGTGGATATGGGGTACTTTATAAATGAGATAGAAAAAATCTGCATGATCGATCCGAAGGCAAAGACAATAACTCTCGATATGGTGAAAAAAGTCACCTCTCCCGGAGTGAATGCGGATATTTTTAAACTGACGGACGCTCTTACAAACGGTGATATGGGTGGAGTGCACAGACAGCTTTACAGACTGCGTTACAATAATATTCCCGTACTTCAGAGCATATCCACAATCGCCACAACAATGAGGAATATCGCCGTATGTCAGTCTCTTTCCGCAAAGGGAATGAAGGAAGAGGATATTGCAAAGGAATATTCCATAAATCCTTATTCAGTGAAAAACAGCATCGCCGTAAGGGGGATGTTCACGGCAAAAGATGCCCTCAATTCCATAAAGGCACTTGCGAATGCGGATATAGCAATCAAGACCGGCAGGGAAGATGAGCAGACCGCACTTCAGAATGTATGTATGGCGATCTGCACAAAAACATTTATATTCGGAGAAATAAATTGAGCAGGATAGTTTTTTCATCGGACAGAATGTATTACAGGACATCCGACAGAAGAATGGTAAAAGATATACTTGACTTTCATATAAGAAACAAAGAGCACTTTGACAGGTGGGAATCAAAAAAGAGTGATGATTATTTTACGGAACCGTATGTAAGGTTTCTTGTAAAGTATGAAAATAAGCAGCTGAAAAGTCTTAAAGAAATCGCATTCTGGATTACGGACAGAGAATCAGACAGCAGAAAAATCATCGGCAGGGTCTCCATATTCGGTATAATACCCGGAAATTATTCCACCTGCATAATCGGTTATAAAATAGACAAGGATTATGAAGGAAAAGGCTATATGAAGGAAGCCGTGCTGAGTGTAGAGAAATTTCTGTACGAACAGCTGGGCATCAGACGTATGGAAGCGCTTATCCTTCCTGAAAATGAAAGGTCCGTAATGCTTATACTTGCCTGCGGATATCAGTATGAGAGTGTATGCCGCAGTGCTGTGGAGATAGGCGGTGTAAGGCGGGATCATCTGAGATTTTACAAATTATTGGGAGGAAATCTATGAAATTTTCATTTCACAACCATTCCGTGTATTCCGACGGGACGAGCAGTATCAGGGAAATGTTGGATGAGGCCGTAAAAGGCGGATTTGACTATTTTGCAATGACGGATCACATTCACAGTGATCTTGGAGCAGACTGGACTATGTCGTTTGAAAAATACGATGAGTATCTCAGAGATCTTGCCCGCTATAAAAAAGAATATGAAGACCGTCTCGTTATCCTTACGGGAATCGAAGCTGACTGGTATATCGGAAAAGGCACATATTTCGGAAGATATGAAATGCTTGAGGATGCTCTTGATATTACTGTAGGCAGTGTGCACAATATTTTTGCAGACGGCGTATGTTATGTTATTGACGATACAAAGGAAGAATTCCGTGCCTGTCTCAATGAAGGCTTCGGCGGAAATATCAGGGATATGGTTGCATGTTATTATGAGATTTACGGTGATATGGCAGAAAATTTCACAAAAGCGGATTTTCTCGGACATATTGACCTTATCCGAAAGAACAATGCAGACGGGGAGTTTTACGACGAAAACGAAAAATGGGTGAAAGACCTGCAGAAAGCCCTTGCGAAGAAAATGGGAAGATTTGAGAGAGTTACGGAAATAAACGGAGGCGGTGCGTACAGAAGAAACAATGATGTGTATTATCCGTCAATGCAGTTTATTGAGTATCTGAAAGAAGAGGGTGTGCGCTTTACTATGGGGCTTGATGCACACAATACGGATATGGTAAACAGCTATTATGACCGCAGCATTGAATATATGAAAAATGCGGGCATAGAAAAACTCTGGTATTTCGATTCCGGAGAGTGGAAAGAGGATAAATAACGCCGTATGATACATACGGCATCATTTATGCGTATGAATACCGGGGTGCCGGTTTGAGACAAATATGTATTCTGTGAAAAAATATAAAAAAAATGCCTGCAGTTTATACATATTTGCATTAAATTATTCCATATTTGACTGATATGTGTTAAAATGTACGAGGGAATTTTTACATTTGTCGGTTTCGGAGGGCATTATGGAAAATTTCGGGGACACAGAGTATTCAAGGTTTGACATCTCCTCCTTTGAGGCAGATGTGATTTCGTGTGTCCGACGTATTGAGAGTGAAGATATCTCTTCCGATGATATTGACGATATCCTCCGAAGAATAAGTACAATGTATGACGAATTCGATTCAAAAGAGACCATCTCTTATATCCGTCATACGCTTTGTATGACAAACGAAGAGTATAAAGACGAGTGTATGTATTATGCCGGCATAAGAAGTAAGCTCAGCAGCCTGCTCGGGCAGTTATACAGTATGATAAAAGCCGGATATCCGCAGAATGAAATAAGAAGAATTCCGTTATCTGACTATCCCGAAAGTTTTCATTCAGCGACTTATATACATTCCGATGACAGGCTCGGTGAACTGTTTCTGAAAGAAGCAATGCTGATTTCGGAATATGAAAGACTTTTAAACGATGCAAGGGTATCATACGGCGCAAAGAGTTACACACTCGGCGGTATAAGTTCATATTTTAAAAGTACGGAAAGGAATATACGACAAAAGGCATTTTATGCATATTCGGATTTCTTCCGTATGAATGAAGAGAAGATCGACGGATTGTTTGATGAACTTGTGAAGGTTCGCCATGAGATAGCCGTAAGAAGCGGATTTGATAATTACACGGAATATTCTTCGTGTCTGAAACACCGCAGTTTTACCCGTGAGGATATATCCCTGCTTCGCAGTAAGATATGTGAATTTATTGTCCCTGTAAGGGATAGGCTGAACGAAAAAAAGGCGGAAGAACTCAATATTCCGTCTGTAAGGTATTATGATGAAGAGTATTATCCTCACAGAGCGGAGTTTTGCCACTTCGCCGGAGAAATCTTCCGCAATGTTATGGATATATGCTCCCGCATTCCGCAATTCTCGGGAATCGTGCGTGCGACAGCCTTTGATGTCTTTCCGAAAAGGGGAAAGATGAACGGAAGTTACTGCGCGTATGTGAAAAACAAAGACCTTCCGTTTGTGTTTGCAAACATAACGGGAAGTTATGCGGATTACCGTGTATTGTTCCACGAGATTTCCCATGCAGTGGGAATTGCCTTATCGGGCAGGACAGATATGGGAGTGGATATTGCGGAGTTCTGTGCGTACGGAGGAGAGATGCTTCTATGTGGGTACGGTGGAGAAGAAGATAAATTTTTCTCATCATATAAAAAAGACATACTCATCGATAAAATAAATTTTGTGCCGTACGGCATATTGTGCGATGAATTTGAAAATAACGTATACGATGCGCCTTTTATGAGCCCGTCGGAAAGAAAGGATATGTTTGCAGAGCTGGAAAGAAAGTATATGCCGGACGGCAGATACGAAGACAGTGATATACTCCGAAAAGGAACTTACTGGTACCGGCAGGCGCACATATTCACTGAACCGTTTTACTATATAGATTATGTTCCTGCGGCTTTGAATGCTATGGAATTATATATCATCTCAGAAGATGATCTGCTGTCGGCTACGGAAAAATACCTGAAATTTGCAGGGGAAAATAGCCTGTTGTATTCGGACAGAATTGTGGCTGCAGGACTGAGCAACGTCTTTGGAGAGGATTCAATAAAAAAGGTTATAACGCCTGTAATAAAGGAGCTTGAGATCAGCTTACAGTGATTTCATCGTGATTTTTATGAGACAAAAGCCCGTAAGTGAAGCTGTCGAGATTCTCGGTGGCCTCGGAATACTTACAAAACAGAAAATAAGCAAAGAACACAATGTGGGGGCCATTTCGTACAATTCGAAAAAAGCGGACAGTTCCACGTTGTTTGTGTGCAAAGGTATTAATTTCAAGGATAAATACCTTGTGGATGCGGTGGAATCGGGAGTATTCTGCTATGTGAGCGAAAAGGAGTATGAAGGTGTTGACTGCGACTTTATTATCGTCAGCGACATACGCCTTGCACTTGCGGCTCTTGCAAAGTGGTTTTATGAATATGACGAAAATTCGCCGAAGATCATCGGGGTAACCGGGACAAAAGGGAAAAGTACAGTTGTATATTTCATAAAGAATATCCTTACTCAGGCAGGCATAAAATGCGGATATATAACAACGATAGACACTTTCGACGGTGTGAAAAGCGAAGAAAGTGTTCTTACGACCCCCGAATCCCTTGAGCTTTACGAAATATTATACAGAGCGAAAACAAACGGATGCCGTGTGATGGTTCTTGAAATATCTTCTCAGGCGGAAAAGATGCATCGTATTGAAGGTCTTCAGATCGAAGCGGGAGTATTCGTGAATATTTCCGATGATCATATCAGCCCTCATGAGCATCAGAGCTTTGAAGAATATCTTATGTATAAGGGAATGATCACATCAAGGTTCAGAACAGCAATAATAAATCTTGACGATGAGCATTCAGGTGATATAATTACATGGGCGCAGAAATGTCCGGCAAACAGAGTATTGACATATTCCGTAAAAAATGAAGATGCGGATTATTATGCGTCAAACATAACAAAGGACGGATTCAGAAGTCTTTTCGAGGCTGTGACTCCTGATGCAAAATTCAACGCAATGGTTCAGATTCCCGGAGAATTCAATGTTGCCAATGCCCTTGCGGCAATTGCGGTGGGGGAACTCTTCGGCGTTTCCGAAAAAGATATGATCGCCGCTGTACTGAAAACACAGGTAAGCGGAAGAATGAATATTTTCCGGAAGGGAAAATATATTGCGGTTGTTGATTATGCCCACAATAAGCACAGTCTTGACAGTGCCCTGAACGCCCTGAAGGAATATTATCCGCACAGACAGATAGTTCTTGTTTTCGGCTGTCCGGGAGAAAAAGCCCTGCAGAGAAGACACGATATGGCAAAGGTCGCATCAAAATACGTCAAATACGTATATGTGACCAGCGAAGACCCGGGAAGGGTTGATCCGAAGGTTGTTGCTGAGGAGATAACAGGTTATCTCGATAAATATAATACCCCTTCGGAAATAATCCTCGACAGGAAAGAAGCCGTAAGGGAGGCTGTAAACAGGCTTGCGGCAGATGAAATCCTTATCGTTGCGGGAAAAGGCAGCGAACATTATCAGGTAGTTGGCGGCGTTACCGAATATTATGAATCGGACACAGAATTAGCCGAAAAATATATTATGGAAAAATAAACAGGAGGGTTCTTAACCATGATTTTTGAAGAAAGAGAATCTCAGGTCAGAAGTTACTCAAGAAGCTTTCCCACAGTTTTTGCAAAAGCAAAAAAGGACAAACTCTGGGATGAAAACGGCAGGGAATATATAGATTTCTTTGCAGGAGCAGGTGTAATCAATTACGGACACAACAACGATTACATTAAAGAGAAAGTACTTGACTATTTCGGAAGCGATTTTCTTATACACGGACTGGATATGTTCTCTATTGCAAAGAGAGACTTCCTTGAAACATTCACAAAAGAAATCTTAGAGCCGAGAGGACTTGATTACAGGGTTGCATTTACAGGCCCCACAGGCACAAACGCTGTTGAAGCCGCTCTGAAACTTGCAAGAAAAGTAACAGGCAGGAGCAATGTTATCGCATTTTCAGGTTCATTCCACGGAATGACAATGGGAAGTGCATCTCTCTCAAGCGGTGTTGATTTCAGAAAAGCACTCGGAACGCAGACAACCGGCACAACATTCATGCCGTTCCCCACAGGCTTCTTTACAACATTCGACACTATCAGATATATGGACGAAATGCTTAAAGATGACCACAGTGGTCTTGATATGCCTGCGGCAATCATCGTCGAAACAACACAGTGCGAAGGCGGTATCTATACAGCTCCCAACGAATGGCTCGTAGCTCTCAGGGAACTCTGCGACAAATACGGCATCATTCTCATTATTGACGACATCCAGACAGGCTGCGGAAGATGCGGAAGCTTCTTCTCATTCGAAAGAGCGGGCATCAAACCTGATCTCGTAACTGTATCAAAATCCATCAGCGGATACGGTATGCCGATGGCACTGCTTCTTATCAAGCCGGAATATGACATCTGGTCACCGGGTGAACACAACGGAACATTCCGTGGTTTCCAGCCTGCGTTTGTTGCGGCAAAGGCAGCTCTCGAGTACCGTGCATCATATGATCTTGATGCTGAAACAAACAGAAAAGGAAGCCTCGTAAAAGAATTCGTTGAAAAAGAAATTCTTCCGCTCAGTGATATATTCGAACTCAGAGGTCTCGGACTTCTGTGGGGTATCGATGTACACGATGGCGCAAAATCAAAGGCTGTTGCTGTTGAAGCATTCAATCTCGGCGTAATCATGGAACGTTCAGGCAGAAACGATGAAGTTCTCAAGATCATGCCGCCGCTTGTTGTTGAAGACGAAACACTTCTCAAAGGTCTTCAGATCATCAAACAGGCGATTATCAATGTATACGGATTTTAAGCATATTAGCAAACGAATATTTTAAAGCTGAAGCATCACCGAAAGGTGATGCTTTTGTATTCTTATGGTGATGTTATCTGCACATATCCAATCCACCCGCCCTTTTATTGCGACACTGCGTGTCGCAGCTGCGCCTGCTGCGCTGAGCTTTTTATAACAGCCTGCCTGCATCATTGTGATTATCGTGCGGGACATACTTTGCAGAGCCGGAAGTGCCGAGATTTGTTTTTCATCAAAAAAACCGCAGATATTCTGCGGTTGGGTGTTTAGTATACAAGATATATAAGCGTTACGATTGCCGCAATGCTCTTCAGGTGCAGTTCGCCTACAAATTCTTCCATTGCGTCATAATTTCTCGGATCTGTTGCAAGAAGGATAAGGAAATATTTTGAGAACATATCTGCTCCAACAAATACATCTCCGTTTTCAACGGTATCATTTATTACTTGCATAACATCTTCGCTTCTTGTGAGATGAGTGGAATTTTCCCTACAAAGCTCCTTCAGCTTTTCACACACAGCGATTCTGAGAGAAGTGTCCGTATATTTTTCCGTTTTTCCCACTTCCAGAAGTTCAGCCGCTACTTCAAGCAGACTTACATGGAAGTCTCCGCCTTTTATGCCCGATGCACGGAGCATAGCCTGCAGTCTTTCCCTGACGGCAGATTCGCTGTATGTTTTCAGATGCAGAAGAAGACATATGAGCCTGGGCAGGTGTGCCGGAAGAGGCTTTTTAAGCTTCATCTTCAGTGATGCGGGGTTGTCCTCATCTGTAAGACGGTTTATATAATACCGTTCTCCGTATGAGAAGGATACTCTTCTGAGAGTGTCGATATATCCCAGACGCAGATTGTTTATTGTGTCCGCCGGTGTTTCGTGAAGTGTAAAATCAAGCATCTCTGACGGAGAAATAACCCTTATGATCATTTTGTGCTGTCCCGTTGAAGGAAGCTGACTCACTTCGTCTGTACTGAGGAGAATCGTCGGTGAATATATTTCAATGGCTCTGTACGGGGATGATTTGTACGGAAGAGCGCCGTTCATTTCCGTCATTGACAAAGAAAGCGTCGGGAACAATACGCTGACGAGAATATACTCCGTGAGCTTTCCCTGCGGGATTTTTTCCAGAGGATAAAGCTCTATATCAAGGGTGTAAGGAGATATTCCCACGATGGAACACTCGATCTCCGAAGATCTGACAGCTTCTTCGTCGATATGTGTGTTGAGGAGCTTTCTGAGTATATTTACATTTTCATCGTCGGATGTGGCGTATTTTAAAAACTCCATAACAAACGTATGATAATCAAGCCCTTCCCATTCGTTCACATATTTGTCCGATACTGCGCCGATAACATCGAAAATACGATTCTGAAAAGCGTATTTCCAGAACCTTACCATTTTTTCTATGTTATCCTGTGCGATCAGTACGGCATTTATGCTTCCGACAAAAGCGCCTGATGTACAGCTGATCTGTGTTTTTAATTCTTTTATGGCTTTTATTACACCGATTTCATAAGAGCATCTTGCTCCGTCGGGACTAAGAACCAAACCGACTTTGCTCATCGTTTCCTCCGGGTGCCTTGTACATATATATTCAGTTAATCATTATATCAAAAATGACAGGAAAATTAAAATAAAATATATAAAAAAGTGGATTTTTTTGTTTTTTTGACATTTTGACTGTAAAAAATTGCCTTCTGAGTCCCTTTACGGAATTATCTGATCTTCGTAAAACAAAAAGCCGCACAAATTATATGTGTGCGGCTGTGATAAAACCTGTTTATGTCAGTACATTATGCCGTTGTTTAGGAAGTGTGCATTAACATTTACGGTGAAATCTGCGTTTTGAGGTAAATTTATATTTTCTTCATTGAGCAAGGCATTTTCTTTATGATGAAAACGATGCATATACAGGTTGATGCCGATTATATCCGAGTTTTTTTCTTTCATCCGGTCTATGGCTTCAAGACAGTCTTTTCTTACGACTTCACTCATAAGATATTCGACTTCGTCGATCATCTTTCCTTGCAGTGAATGATACTCATACAGAAGAAGGGTAGAAAAATCAATGTCTATATTAACGGTAAATTTCAGCTGTCCGTCATAATGATAACGGCATTTTGTCTTGTCGATATAAAATTCTCCCAGCTCTGTGCTGTAGTAATATTCCCCCTCAGTCTCTGTGAGTATGGCATACGGGCGTATCATGCTGCTGTCAAATTCCGCGACGAATCTGTCAGCCTGCATAGCCACCATTCCTGCGGAAAATTTGTCATCGGACATATTCATCATAGGAATGATGTAATGTCCGTAGGCCGAGACCGTTTCCGACAGAGTTACACCAAGTCCTGCGGTTGCGGGCTCTTTCATAATGATGCTGTCGAGGAATCTTGTGAGTTTTTCATCTTCCGAAGATAATTTACCTAAAAATTCTTTCATGTCGTCTTTTATGCAGTAAAGATGCACGGAATATCCTATGGAAGTGTTTCTTTCAAGATAGTCGGTTATATTTCTGTATATATTTTCGTCGCGGAGTGCTTTTTCGGACATGAACACTACGTCTGTCTGCCCGAAAAACAGTATATTTTCCGTATTGCTTTCAATATATGAGATGCATTCACCGATGCTTTTTCCTTTGGCGGTGAGTGCTTTGTAGCTCATCTGCCGTGATTCGGGCTGTTGTTCCGAATATAAAAATGAAGTCTCATATTTTCCGTCTTCCGTTATATCAAAACACAATCCGCTGACCAGCAGGGCGCTTTCGAGGGAATCGTTCACATCTGTCTTTGTGAAATCCGCAAGTATGAGTATGAGCAGTGCGCTGAAGATCAGAATATTAAGCTTTGCCTTCATATTTTATCTTCCGTTCTTTTATTTCACTGAGCAAAAGCAGAATTATCATTCCTATGGGGACATATCCGAGGATACCTTTTATGTGAAATATACTTGCAACATATTCTCCCACAGTCCTGTCATTGAGGGCTGTCAGCGTTGCGGCAATTACAGATACGGATACTGCCACTGCTGTATTTTTCCCCGTAATATCTTTTATTGCAGTATACCCGCTTTTTAACATAAGTGCAGTATACAGAAAATACAGGATAGTTACGGCGAATACGATTATAATTTCGTATCGGTTCAGGAGAATTCCCGGAGAAACATTGTTGTGCATGACATTTATGGCAGGGAAAATAATGCTTCTGCAGGTATCAACTCCCAGCACGCCTATACATAGCACATAGTATGCGGAAAAGATAATTACGGAAAGAATCATCACATAAAAAAGCTGTTTCTGACCTTTCTTTATGTCATAATCCCGCACATACGGCAGAATAAACGCAATGGCAAAACTTGACGAGAAGTTGTATGAAATGAGATGCATTGAAGTGTTGAAGTATTGCTCTGCCGAAGAAGTGAACAGCGGAAGCATATTGAGTATATCCGCATTGTTTATACACAGCACAAGAAGCAGAATGAGCACAAAAACAGTTGGTTTTATGAGTACCTGTGAGAAATTTGAAAGTGTCTTGAAGCTTTTCGATGCGGCATATACACAGGACAGAATAAATATCCCTTCTATTATCCTCAGGTCGAACTTGTCAAGCATATATATGTTTATCTGTGAACAGATTATTCTTGCCGCATATGCACAAAGATACAGGCATGTGGCAGCGTAAATTATACATACTGTTACTGACACTGTTTTCCCGAAGTTTTCTTTCAGTGCGCCATAAAACGACAAGCCTTTGTTGCGGAGCATAAATCTGATGAGCAGTACACAAAACAGATACATTACCGATGCATTTATTATAAGAGGTATTATTCCGTCTGTGCCGCATAAAAGCGCAACCTGCCCGGAGAAGGACACGAAGTTCAGTGCAATAAATGAAAACAGCAGAAGGGTATGGAACTGTTTTTGTGATACAGAGAGGTTTTTCATTGTATTTTCTCCTTTCGTATGTCAGGGCTGTCCGTAAAAGGAAACAGAAATTCTGTTCCGAAGCTTTCGAGGTCGCTCAGATGTATGACGAGTATCACAAACCCCATAACCACACCGAATATGCCGAGAGAAGCGGACAGGACCATAAACACAAGCCTTATTAGCCGCAGTGTTTTTGACAGCTCAAAGCTGGGCACAACGAATGTAAGGATCGCATTTATCGCAACGATGATAACCACCATTATGTTCACAAGATTCGCATCAACTATTGCCTGACCGACGACGATAGATCCCACAATACCTACGGTAGAGGCTATCTGTGAGGGAAGACGTATTGCCGCTTCCATTATTATTTCAAAAACGAGCTGCATGAACAGCATCTCCAGAAAAGGCGGAAAAGCGAC
>SVCP01000084.1 GCA_015058295.1 Anaerofustis stercorihominis | reverse complement strand
GAAAATACTTGCGGAGCGGACATGTATTTCATGACAGATACAGAAGTCGTCCTGTTGATAAGGATTGTATTATTGCTGTTATACGCTCAATTCACGATATGCCTGTTCTGGAAGGACTGTCTCCCGACAGGGAATCATTCCGTTTTTCAAGTTTCACACACTACAGGGCACTTTCACAGCAAGCTGAATATATTGATATAGAAGGAATACTGTGCAACTCTGAAGAGATCGTAAAAAAGGGTAGCGAGTATGAATATATCGATAAATGTTTTTCAGATGTAAGCAAGATAGCTTATAAACTGATAAACGATTTTTACGGAAAATATAACATAAACGAATCTGTATTGAAAAACAAGGAATCGGAGCCATACAGAAGAGAGCTTGTTGTATTGATCAGAACGAATACCGGATTTTCCATAAGGAAGATATCAGAACTGTTGAATATCAACCGGGGTGAGGTTTATAAATTCATTTCACTAATTGAGGAGGACAAAAAATGACTTGTCAGATATGTAAAGAAAAGCCTGCAAGCATAGTTGTTAAAAAGATAATAAACGGAGAACACACAGAACTGAGACTTTGTGAAGATTGCGCAAAGACTCAGCTTGCGGGTGTTGCCAATATGTTTAATATACCGGGACTGTTTTCTTCATTCCATTCACTGAACCCGAATCTTAATGCAGTGGCGAAAGAATACAGCGAAAATAAAAAAATTGTCTGTGCTAAATGCGGCACAGATTATGCAACACTGAAATCAACTGGTAAAGTCGGTTGTGCAGACTGTTATGAAACTTTCTCCCAGTATCTTGAACCGCTTATCAAAGGGATCCACGGAAAGACAGTTCATACAGGAAAGCTTGCAAAGATCAAAGAAGAATCCGAAGAGGTTTCAGATGTCTCTCAGACAAAGAGGGAGATCTCAAAGATCAAAAAACAGCTTGAAGAGGCTGTTGCCAATGAAAATTACGAACTCGCCGCAGAATACAGGGATCTTATTCAGCTTCTGAGTGCTGCGGAAAACGGAGGAGAAAATGACTGATAAGACATTTACAAATGATATTGCGATATCATCACGAATCAGACTTGCCAGAAATCTGAAAAACGAGTGTTTTCCGTCAATGGCAACGGATATGCAGTTATTGAACGTGTCAAATCTTGTATCTGACTGTGTTGCATCATCCGAGAAACTGGTCAGTCAGAAATTCAGATTTTATGAGATTCAGAATATGACCGAGACACAGCGTCAGTCACTTGCCGAATCACGGCTTATAAGCAGTGAGCTCGGAAAACATGCCCACAGCGGAGCAATGATAAATGATGAGAACAGTATGAGTATCATGATCAATGAAGAAGATCATATCAGGATACAGGCAATAACTCAGGGCTTCGATCTGTTCGGAGCATACAGAAAGGCTGAGGCCGCAGATGATATCCTGCAGGATAAACTTGATATTGCTTTCAGTGAAAAGTATGGCTTTCTGACTTGTTGTCCGACAAATCTCGGTACAGGTATGCGGGCGGGGGTTATGGTTCATATTCCTGCAATAATCATGCAGAATAATCTCTCAAACATAATCAAGATCGCTACCGCATCAGGCCTTGAAATAAGAGGCGCTTATGGTGAAGGCAGTGTAGCTATGGGGGATCTGTTCCAGATATCAAACAGAGTATCTCTCGGAATGAATGAAAATGAAATAGTTCATTCTATACATGAATTTACAAAAGAAGTAATAAAAACCGAGCGTCAGGCAAGAAATCAGCTTCTTATAACCAGAGAAGATGAAATAAAAAATGAAGTGCACCGTGCATACGGCATACTGACTCATGCGCATATGATATCCACGGAGGAAGCAATGAAGCTTCTGAGCTTACTCAGACTGGGAACAGATGTGAATCTTATTGATAACGTAGATCCGAAGACTGTAGACAGACTTATGACGGAAATACAGCCGGCGACACTTACACTTCGTTACAGAATCCGCACAGATGCAAAATCGAGAGATCTGCTACGTGCACAACATATAAAAACAGCATTAAATTACAGATAGGAGAAAATAAATGTCAGGATATGAAAGATATACACCGCAGGCATCGGATATAATGTTCCGTCTGACACAGTCGGAAGCTGTGAAGATGAACAATGAATTCGTAGGTACGGAACATCTCCTGCTTGCTATCCTTGCTCATGGCGATAATGTCGCTGCAAAGTCGTTGTCTTCTCTTGGAGTAACATATGACATTGCAAAAAAATACATAATCGAAATAGTTGGTGAGGATACAGAACAAAAAGTTCTCGAAGAAGGAAAACTTCCGTATTCCGCAAGAATGAAGAGTATTGCCGAATATGCTGTATATGAAGCAAATGCGGCCGCATCAAAATATATCGCACCGGAACATCTTCTTCTTGCACTTTTCAGAGAAAAAGACAGCGTTGCGACAGTTGTTCTTCAGAAGCTCGGACTTACTATTGATTATGTAAGAAAGATGCTTATGACGTATACTAATCCTCAGCAGAAGTCACAGCAGCCTCCGATTCAGGGTAAACAACAGTCACAGCAACCGATGGGTGAAGCGCAGAAAGGCGAAGGAAACCTTCAGAAGTATGGCAGAGACCTTACTCAGATGGCAAGGCAGAATGAACTTGACCCTGTTATCGGCAGAGAAATGGAAATTCAGAGGGTTATACAGATACTGTCAAGACGTACAAAGAACAACCCCTGCCTTATCGGTGAGCCGGGCGTAGGTAAAACAGCGATCGTTGAAGGACTTGCTCAGAAAGTAATCGAAGGAAACGTTCCTGAAACAATAAAAGACAAAAAAGTATTCTCCCTCGATCTTTCAGCAATGGTAGCAGGTGCAAAATACAGAGGCGAATTCGAAGAACGTCTGAAAAATACTATTGATGAGATCATTCAGCGAAAGGATATTATTCTTTTTATCGATGAACTTCACACCATTATCGGCGCAGGTAATGCAGAAGGCGCTATGGATGCCGCAAATATCCTTAAGCCGCTCCTTACAAGAGGAGAATTGCAGGCAATTGGTGCAACAACCATTGACGAATACAGAAAACATATTGAAAAAGATGCCGCACTGGAAAGAAGATTCCAGCCGGTTACTGTTGAAGAGCCGAGTGTTGAAGATGCGATCAAGATACTTATGGGACTTCGTGACAGATTTGAAGCACATCACAAGCTTCAGATCACGGACGATGCGATCGTCGCTGCTGTAGAACTTTCTGACAGATATCTTACGGACAGATTCCTGCCGGATAAAGCCATCGACCTTATGGACGAAGCCGCTTCAAAAGTACGCATCGGTAAACTTACGCCACCTGCGGAAGTAAAAGAGCTGGAAAAGAAGCTTGCCGAACTTGAAAAGAACAAAGCAGAACTTATTAACCTGCAGAAATACGAAGATGCCGCAAAAGTAAGAGACGAAGAGAAAGAGATAAAAGAAAAACTCGAAAAACTCAAGGACGAATGGAGCAAGAGTAATTTCGGCTCATCAGGCGGAAACGTTGATGCGGAAGAAATCGCAAAGATACTTTCAGACTGGACATCAATCCCTGTACTCAAGCTTACTCAGGACGAAAGCACAAGACTTCTTGATCTGGATAATATTCTTCATAAGAGGGTTGTCGGTCAGAACGAAGCAGTTGAAGCTGTTGCAAAAGCCGTAAGACGTTCAAGAGTAGGTCTTAAGGACCCGAAAAAACCGATAGGCTCATTCATATTCCTCGGCCCAACAGGTGTAGGTAAGACTGAGCTCAGTAAAGCACTTGCGGAAGCCGTATTCGGTGATGAAGATGCGATTATCAGATTCGATATGTCCGAATATATGGAAAAACACACAGTCTCACGTCTTATCGGTTCTCCTCCGGGATATGTAGGTTATGACGAAGGCGGTCAGCTTACGGAAGCCGTAAGAAGAAAGCCGTACAGCGTTGTTTTGTTCGATGAGATTGAAAAAGCTCATCCGGATATCTTCAATGTTCTCCTTCAGATACTTG
>SVCP01000017.1 GCA_015058295.1 Anaerofustis stercorihominis | reverse complement strand
TTCATCCGATGCGCAGAATATTCCATCACCACAGATCTCTTCTGCCTTTTTTCGGAATTCGTCAATTATGTCAATGACATCCGCCGCTTCTTCTTTTGTGAAAGGTTTGAGAACTGTAAGTTTTTCCCGGTATTTTGTAAGCCCGACGGGAACGGCAGACAGACTGATTATATTCGGAAGAAACTCAATCAGATCAGAAAGTGTTCTGCGAAGTTCGTCTTTGTCATTGTATCCTGGACAAAGCACAAGCTGTAAGTTGAAATCAATCCCTCCGTTACTGAGTGTGCGCAACTGCTCGAGAATTTTTCCTGCTTTTTTGTTGTTGAGCATTTTCTCCCTCAAAAGAGGACTGGTTGTGTGAACGGATATATTCATCGGGGAGAGCCTGAGATCAACAATTCTTTGGAGCTCAGCATCACTTACATTCGTCAGCGTGATATAATTGCCGTCAGTGAATGATAATCTGTAATCATCATCTTTAAAAATGAGAGTATCTCGTACACCGTCCGGCATCTGATCCATAAAGCAGAATATGCATTTGTTGGCACAGCGCTTCGGATTATCTATTGTCGACTGTTCAAATGAAAGGCCTATAGGCAGATATTCATCATTTTTTATGCTTTTGACGACAGTTTCTGTTTCTCCGCTCTTCTTATATTCGATTTCAAGGATATCTTCTGCCTGTGCACAGAAATAATCGATAATATCAAAATCTGATTTGCCGTTGATTCTTATTATCTCGTCACCGGCGGTAATACCGAGCATTTTTCCTATGGAATTTTCTGCACAATAAGTTACTGTTTTTCTCATATTTCGGTTCCTCCCGATAAAAGGGACACCTGAAGCAGTGTCCCTCCGATGTTATTTTTTCTTTTTCTTCTTTTTCCTCTGCTGTGTAGGTGACTTTCTTACTTTTGCAGCAGCTTCTTCTTCAGCAGCAATCTTTTTCTTGGATTTGAAAAGAGATTTTTTTCTGAGGTTTTCCGCATTTTCCTTTAATTTGCAATTTCTGCGAAGGAATGTCTTTATTGCGTCCTGGAACTCATCTTCAACAACGAGGTACATACCTGAACTGCCTCTGGGGTTGAATGATATTCTGAGCTTTCCGTTTTTATAATCCATACTGAATGTATAAGCTGTGATATCAGTATAAAGGAGTACGCCTTTTGCGGTCACGACCCCATTTTCGTAAAAACCTTTTTTGCTGAACGTTTGCATAAGAGAGCTTACCATATACATTACAAGACCAAGTATGAGTAAGATATATCTGTAATTTATTTCAGCTATAAAAGTTTTTATCTGTCCGGTAACAAGACCGAAAATGATAATGACAACAAACGGCAATAAGATTATTGTTTGTGAGAAGAAGTCTGTGTAGATCAGTCCCTGCAATGCGGGAAGCTGCAGCTTTCCCATTTTTAATCTTTTGCGCAAATAGGCGATTATGTATGCTATATTGAGAATCAGCATAATAATTGCCAGGACTAAAATTGCATTGTCCAAAAATTTCATCATAAATATTTATTCCTCCGATTTGTTTTTTATCGACTTGTTCAGCGGGTGATTATATACTATTCTGCTGTCAAGGTTGTATACTCTGTTGAATGTTCCGACCCCTTGCGTATTCACTGTTTTCTCGAACTGATTCATTCTTGCATCGAGAACATCCAGGTAATGAACCAACTCCGCTTCTGCAAACATCGGCGGTTTGGGACTGCCATATTCAGCAAGCTGGTGGTGAGACAGTATCATATGTTTGAGAAGTGTAACTTTTTCGTTTCTGATGTTTAATTTGTCTGCCGCAAGCTCAATATCGCATATTGTAGTGATTATATGACCCAGGAGATTCCCCTCTACGGAATAATCCGTTGCAGCACCGTATTCGGAGCTTATCATTTCTTTTATCTTGCCAATATCGTGAAGGGCAACTCCTGCATATACAAGATCCTTATTAAGGAAAGTGTATATTTCAAGCAACTGCGCAGCACCTCTTAACATGGTGAATGTGTGATATAAAAGTCCGCCTCTGACAGCATGATGATAGCTCTTCGCCGCAGGGTAATAAAGCAGTTTTTCTTTATTGGATTCGAACAGATAAAGAGTTATTGTTCTTATGTCGTCGTCTTCGATCTGTTTAAGAACGCTCACTATTTTATCATACATTTTGATGGAAGGGAAGGGGGCACATTCTATTAATTCTTCCAATTCTGCATCCGAAGGAAACAAAGGTGCGATTTTTTCGATTCTGAACTGCAGTTTGTCGTTATATACTTCCACAGTTCCCGCAACTTTTGCAAATATACGGTCTTTGAACTGTTCTTCGAGCCCCGGATCGACATTCCATAACTTTGCTGAAATCTCTCCTGAATTATCTGCAAGGACTGCATCGAGATATGCTTTTCCGTTTTTGGTATTCTTTATCTCGAATTTTTTAATCAAAAATCCTTGAGATATATTATCTTTATCTTTGAATTCCGTTATTTTCAAAAAATAACCTCCGCTAATTTTTTTTATGAATCTTCACATTATTTTACACTAAAACCGCTCCGTATGCTATAATAAATTGATAAAAAATGAGGAAATAGTAAATGAACAGATACGAATACATTTGTCAGGTAGACGATTTAGGTGTTACGGTTATAGAAAATACATTTATAAATCATTATATGCCGGAAGCGAGAGGTGATTTTGTCAAAGTATATCTGTATGCTCTTAAATGCGCAGGCTCATTGAGAGATGCGGCTGTAAGCGATGCGCAGATTGCCGCAACGTTAAAGATAAGTGAGCAGGATGTGATAAATGCCTGGAATTACTGGAAAGATGAAAAGGTCATAAGTATAGTATATGAGGGTGATGACAAGTGTATCAGATTTGAAAATCTGGCATCACTGTTCTTTGGCGGTAAAAAAATTACTCCGACAGAGATCAAGCCATCTGTTCAGAGTTCTGTTGAAGGTGTTCTGAAAGAGATTGAGGGAAAAATCTCTCGCTTGTTGACGCATTCCGAAAGGGACAAGATACTTTCATGGATAGATGAATATAATATTTCCCCGAACAGTGTCCTTCTTCTGATTGAAGATTGTCTGAACAGAGATAAACATTCTGTGAATTATTGGGAAACCATTGCGAAGACATTTTATGATGAGGGGATCACAACATATGATCAGGCTCTCAGTTACCTTGAGCAAAGGGATTCGAAATGGGGTACATATAAAGAGATAATGAACTATCTTGGTTTGTTCAGACCTGTATCAACTCCCGAAAAGGCAATGATAGACAAATGGCTTGAAGAATACAAGCTCGATATGGATACTATCAAGCTTGCCTGTGATCAGACAGTTGGTGCCAACAGACCATCTTTAAAATATGTGGATCTGATTATTGACTCCATGCGTAACGGAACAGCATTGCCGGAGAAAAAGACAACATCAAAGCGTAAAGGTCCGAGGCGTACGGGTACTGAACGAAATTATGATTACGACGAACTTGAAAAATATCTTGTTGTGGATCTTGACGATGTAGATTATTTTGATGATGAAGATACAGAGGATGCAAATGAGTAAAGTTGCAGGAATTGAAAAATATAATAAAATGGTGGCTCTTCATAAGGAAAACTTCGCAAAACGAAGAGACCGTATAAATAATGATGATATTATAGATTCTCTTGAGAAGGAACATGCTGCACTGTTCAGAATGTGTGCCGCAAACAAAATATCTTTCGATGAATATGAAAAACGGAGCGCTGAAATTGAAAATAAAAAGGCAGAAAGACTTGTCGAAATGGGAGAATCCCATGACGCTATGATATATCATCCACTGTGCATCACATGTGAAGACACCGGATATTACAAAGGAAATGTGTGTTCATGTCTTAATAAGATGATAATCGAGAGTATGTACGCTGATTCCGGAATAAACGATATTCTTAAAAAGGAAAATTTCGATACGTTTGATTTGAAAATATTTTCCGATACCCCCCTTAAAGCCGGAGGGAAATCTCCCAGAAATATCATCAGAGGAAATCGGAATATACTTAAAAGATATGTGGAAGCTTTTGATGATACAGACGATTCCTACATATTTTTCGGTCCGACAGGAACCGGAAAGACATTTCTTACGCATTGTATTGCAAAAAGCCTTCTTGATAAAGGTAAATCCGTTCTGTTTACTTCATGTCACAGTATGTGCACAAAGCTTGTTGATAACCAGTTCGGCAGAAGAGATGATTCTGAAATATATGGATACACAAGCTGCGACTTGCTGATTATAGATGAATTGGGTCTCGAGGTCAGTAATGAATATGCACAATCTCAGTTGTATAATGTTATAAATGACAGGCAACGACTTGGGAAAAAGACAATAATTACAACAAACTATACTGTTGAGAGTATCAAGGAAAACTATGAGGAACGACTTGTGTCACGTTTATCAACATATAAATTTCTCGGATTTTACGGAGATGATATACGTATCAGAAAGAAAAAACTTGCATCAAAAAATTGAATATTTTTTACAAGCAGAAAGGGTAGGGGCTTATGAAAAAAATGCTTTTTTTGGTAAATGCTCACGCCGGCAAGACAGAGATCAAAGCTAAAGCTATCGATATAATAGATATTTTTATTAAAGGTGGATACGAAGTAACGGTTCATACATCGCAACATCCGCTTGAAATTCCCGGATATATAGGAAAACACGGAATTGAATATGACACGATAGTCTGTAGCGGTGGTGACGGCACTCTTAATGAAACGGTAAATGGTCTTATGCGAATAGATGAAAGCAAAAGACCGGAGTTGGGGTATATACCGACGGGAACCGTAAATGATTTTGCAAACTCAGTAGGGATAAGCAAAAATCTTATCCAGGCAGCTCATGAAATCGTTGATGGTTCTCCTGTAAAGATTGATGTTGCAACTTTCAATAAGCGTCATTTTACATATGTCGCCGCATTTGGCGCAATCGCAGAAGTGTCATTCGAGACATCACAGCATCATAAGAATCTTTTCGGAAAAAGCGCATACATCCTGGAAGGTCTGAAGCGTATGTCCAAGATTAAACCATATAAGATGCAGGTACAATGGGGTGATTTTGTATTCAGCGGAGATTTTATTCTCGGAATGGTTACGAGCAGTAAAAGTGTCGGTGGATTTTCATTATTTGAAAATCAGAAAGATGACATGCGTATGGATGACGGGTTTTATGAAGTTACGTTGGTAAGTATGCCGAAAACATTGACAGCGAGCGCCGAAATGCTCAATGCAATTCTGAGAATGGATCTTGATGCGAATTCAATAATCAGCTTTAAAGCAAATAATATTTCATTTCATAGTGATACACCGGTATCATGGACCGTAGATGGTGAGTTTGCGGGAAAAGTGTATTCTGCGGATGTGAATGTTGAAAAACGCGCAATAGAAATAATTACAGACAAAAAGAGAGAGCTTGAGAGGGCAAATATAATTGCTCAGACGGCATATGCAGTTCCATATTGGGAACCATATATTCATATGTAAATAAAAAATTTTACGATAGGGTTGCATTTTTGCAACCCTTATTATATAATAAAAACAAACATATCTTTTCGCTAAAGAAAGCTTTAACGAAAAGATATGATAAAAATAGCAGGGAATAGGTCGGTTAAAATGGCTGTAAAATATCAAAGAGAAGAAAATAATAAATTAAACGAGAAATTACAAAGTATATTACTGCAACTCCCGGAATTCTGTGAGGATTTTTTCAGAGGGATCATGGATATTATGCAGATCAAGACTCGAATAGCTTACGCATTGGATCTCAGAATCTTCTTCTATTATCTGTTCAATAACGATTCTAAATTTAAAGATCGTAAAGATGAAAAAGATTTTACAGTTGAAGATCTGGATACGATATCTGCTATAGATATTGAAAAGTTTTCAGAGTTTTTGTCGTATTATGAAATGCCTAAATGGGATAACCCGGAACAAATAGTCACATACTCCAATTCACAAAGCGGTAAAATGCGTAAGTTATCAACGCTTAGATCGTTTTATAAATACTATTATAAGAAAGAAATTATAAAGAATAATCCCGCAGTGCTTGTAGATCTTCCGAAATTAAAGGAAAAAACAATTGTAAGACTCGAAACAAATGAGAGTGCTGATTTACTGGACTCCATAGAAACCGGAGAATTTCTTTCGGAAAGATCAAAGAAGATTGGAAAAACGTTATCTCTTCCACAAAGAGACCTTGCGATAATTTCACTTCTTCTTGGTACCGGAATCCGAATCAGTGAGTGTGTCGGTATCGATATATCTGATATAAACTTTAAAGATGATAGTTTTGTTGTGACCAGAAAAGGCGGAAATCAGGCAATATTATATATGCCTTCGGAAGTTAAGGAAATACTTCAGGTGTATTATAATGAGGTAAGAGTAAAAATAGCACCTGTTAAGGGACATGAAAACGCTTTTTTCTTATCCTCGCAAAAGAAACGCATTAGTGTTCGTAATGTGCAGATGCTGCTCAACAAATACACGAGCTCTGTAGTGCCTTTAAAAAGGATTTCTCCGCATAAACTAAGATCTACATACGGAACAAACCTTTATAACGAAACCGGTGACATATATCTTGTGGCTGAGGTGCTTGGTCACAGTGATATAAACACCACCAGGAAGCACTATACTGTGGTTAATGAAGACAGAAAACGCAGCGCAGCCAAGGCTACAAAACTTCGTAAAGACTGATCAGAATTGATTTACCGGGATCAGAATAGTTTGTCCATGTTCGATGATACTGTCGTTCATCGAATTTGCTTGCCTGATGTTATAAATAACTTCTCTTACATCATCATTATTGTAATTATAGCGCTCGGCTATACTCCAGAGAGTGTCGCCGAGTGTTACTGTATATTCTACATAAGTGCGTTCTGCAGATGATTCTTTACCGGATACCGGTGCTATAATGCATGTGAACGCAGTCAGAAATATCATTACGAGAGTAATTGTGAGTTTTGTTTTATTTACTATTCTGTATTTTATAGAACGTTTATTCATAGTTATTTTCTCCGTCGAATCTTATTAGAACATCTGTTCACTTGCATGATATCAAACAAAAGTTCGTTTGTCAATATTTTTTAGAACAAATATTTGACATTTTTTTTATGATGGTTTATAATTGAAGCAAATAAATGAAATCAAAGAGAGATTATTGTTATGTACGAAGATTTGACAGGAACCCAGATCGCTATATTTGATTATATTAAAGATGCTGTTATGCAGAGAGGTTTTCCGCCATCAGTGAGAGAGATTGTTGACAGTGTAGGTCTGAAATCTACAGCGTCTGTACATTATCAGCTGAAAAAACTTGAAGAAAAGGGATACATCAGAAGAGACCCTTCCCTCCCTCGTGCAATGGAAATACTTAAAGGCACACCGGCTTATAAAGACAGAGAAATGGTTGATGTGCCGATTATTGGTACAGTAAGGGCAGGTCAGCCGATCCTTGCAACGGAAGAATACGAGGACTCATTCCCTATTCCAGTGGAATTTGTAAAAGGCGGTCAGTGTTTTATGCTGAATGTTGTAGGAAACAGTATGATCAATGCAGGGATCTTTGAAGGAGATTATGTTATAGTAAAGGTTCAGGAAACAGCAAGAGACGGTGATATTGTAGTTGCACTTTTAGGTGATGAAGCAACTGTAAAAACATATTATCTTGAAAAGGACCGCATCAGATTGCAGCCGGAAAACCCGATGCTTGCACCTATTTACACAAGAGACGCAAAAATTCTCGGAAAAGTTATCGGTGTTATCCGCTGGATGTAGATAAATGAGAATTGCAAAGCCCAATATAAACGAAAACTATATTACACATGACGCTGATATGTGCGAAATTATGACTGAGTGCGCCGAGACTGAAAATGCCGTAAGTGAATATGAGTTCTGTGAGCAATCATTTTCAGCAGAACTTACCGGAGGACAGATCGACAGCAGTCGGTTTGTCAAATGCAGGATGCCTCAGATGCAGCTCAGCAAAGGTTATGTAAGAGATTGTGAATTTGTGAATTGTGATTTTTCCAATGCGGATTTCACACAGTGCACATTCAGAAGAGTGGTGTTTAAAGGTTGTCGTCTTACAGGTGCAAAGTTCGTAAACGGTCTGCTGGAAGATGTAAGATTCGAAGATTGCAAATCTGACTATTCCAATTTCTTTTCAGCGAATATGCGCAATGTTATCTTTCACGGCGGGAATAACAACAATTCAAATATGCAGGAATGTAAATTCAGGAATGTATTTTTCAAGGATGCATCTTTTGTTCGGGGAGAGTTTCTGCATACAAGGTTGCGCAATACAGATTTTTCTGACTCAAATATAACAGCTGCGGTTTTTACGGAGCAGGATATAAAAGGTGCTGTATTGTCATATGAACAGGCGTTGTATGTGGCACAGACACTTCTGGAGATAAAAATATCCGATTTTTAGTTTTGAAAGGTTATGATATGAAGAAAATAGTATGTTTTGGAGATTCGAATACATTCGGGTATGATTCGGTTACAAGAGGACGATTCGACGAAAAAGAGCGTTGGTGTGGTATCCTGCAAGAGAATATATGCGAATATGCATTGATCATTGAGCGTGGTCTCAATGGAAGAACCATTGCATTTGATGATGATTTTATTCCCGGAAGGAACGGAATGAATGCTGTTGATGATGAAGTATTTGCTGAAGGAAATATTGATCTTCTTGTCATTATGCTTGGAACAAACGACTGCAAAAGTTCGTTCAGTGCAGGTCCGTCTATAATATGTGAGAAAATGGACGAAATGACAAGTAAAGTTCTGTCAAACGACTCCGTATCAGAGGTGTTGCTTCTCTCCCCTGTTCCTATGAATGAAAATTGCGCAAAAGGTTTTATGGGATTTGGTGCGGATTCCTCTGAAATATCACGACAGCTTGCAGAAGGTTATAGAAAAATCGCTGAAAAACATAGTATACACTTTGCCGACACAACAGACTGGGGTGTGGAACTGACAAACGATGGTTGCCACTACACAGTTGCAGGACATAAACGATTTGCGGAGAAGATAACGGAGATAATAAATGAAATCATAAAAGGATAGGTGTTCACCTATCCTTTGTTTTTATAGGATGTCTTATGACAGTCTTTAATTTTTCCGGAGATGTTTTTCTTACATCGGAAAGATATATTTCGTGGTGCATTCTCTTTTCTGAAAAATCATTCTCATAACCGTTTCGAATAATAAATTCGTCCATCAGTTTCACGGTTGCCGGCTCATCATCATAAGAGCCGATATGCATACACTGCACGCATAGTCCCTCATTAATCGTCATGTAACGTACACCTGAGAAATCTTTCTTTTTCTTCTTGTTCGCTTCATTAATTGCCCAATTTACATCTTTTTCTGTAATGAAATCCGGAAGCCTTATGCATGATATCCATTTAAAATCGGATTTTCTGCTGTAATCCATGCCGTCAAGTCCGTCTATCCACCAGAATCCTTCGAGGGGAGGAACAACATAATCAAAATATCCGTCTATTTTATATGATGTTTTCTTGCTCATTTTCAGTGTATATGCAATCGAATAAAGAGATTCGATGGACTTTTGGTATTCTCCATCTGCCTGATTCGGGTCTCCGCTGCCACATACAGCAATGTAATTCATTGCAGGTAC
Organism: Anaerofustis stercorihominis; assembly: GCA_015058295.1. GTDB lineage: Bacteria > Bacillota > Clostridia > Eubacteriales > Anaerofustaceae > SVCP01. The sequence goes on along the minus strand of SVCP01000017.1, from coordinate 21,472 downwards.
ATCAACAATTGTCGGTTTGTTTTTCGGCATATAATATTCTTTGTATTCTTTTTTAAAGTCAAAAGCCATATAAATCTCCTGTGCTTTGTCTGCATTTGCTGAAAATATTGTATCGAACATATGTTCCTTTGTCAATCCTGATTACAAAAATAATATAATCTGTACAAGCTGTCTGCAAATTTTCCGGCAAACATATATCTGAAAAATAATTTATCAAATCCTTGCAGTTCGTTGATCTTTTCCTCCGGTGTTATGCTGAGTTTTTTGCAATAGTGAACACCATTGGGTGTATTCAGAATGTCTGGATCATCTATGCCTGTAATGGCTGAAGCGTCGACAGTGTCTATTGGATTGGATAATTTTGACAGTCTGACAGCTTTGTTCGTATATGCATCCATTATTATATGAACTGTCGGATATTTTTCTCCGAGAGCTGAAAAAATTTCATATATGGATTCTTGCGGAAGATACATACTGATTCCTTCCATTACAACTACGGCATTCAGTGCGGCATCTGTATAACTTATCCATTCCATATCTGTAACATCTGCAGAAACCATTTCGTATTTGTTTGTCTGATCGTAATAATTTCTGCGGATATCAACGACCGGCTCCATATCGATATCGTACCATTTGTCGTATACATCGTTTACCCTCAGGCATCTTGAATCCAGACCGCATCCCAGATGAATGACGACAGTATTATTGCTTTCCGCAAGTATTTTATTCGTCAGATCATCTATTACACTTGCCCTCATCCCCATATAAAATGCAAGCCATTTTGATCTTGCTTTTCCTTTCAGCGGAAAAGCTTCCTTTTGCCATATTTCTTCTGCTTTTTTATCATTAAGAATAATGTTTTGTTTGCTTACATAGCTTTTACCGTAAAGTGGTATAAATGCTGTCTTGTTTGTTGAATTCATGCTTTTCTCCGATATTATGATTAAGTATATTATGATACTTCAGAATACGTACGTCAACATATTTGAATATACAAACACAAAATAATTGCCATTCAATAACATTTTAGGTGTTGACATTGCGGTTAAATTAGTTTAAAATGTATAAGATTTGTTTGTGCAGTGCGGTGAGTTCATCGTATCATTTATTATATGATATTGTTTCATGTTTTCTGTTTCATTCTGCACTATTTTTTATTTTTAGAAAGGGGTATATATGCAAAATAATAAAAATGCAGCAGTGTTAGATCGTAATGATTTAACCAAAGGTCCTATTGTCAAAAAATTATTGATGTTCGCACTTCCGATCATTGCCGGAAATATCGTTCAGCAGCTTTATAATGTTGTTGATACGATTGTTGTAGGTAACTTCGTAGGAAGTGATGCCATTGCGGCAGTTAGTGTGTCCTTCCCTGTTATGATGCTTTTTAATGCACTCTTTATGGGTCTTTCAATGGGTGCAAACATTGTAATCTCACAAAAAAGAGGTGCCGGTGACAGCGAAGGCCTCAGTCTTGCGCTTACAACAATGCTTTCCATCGTATTATGGGGTGGTGCTGTAATCACGATTCTCGGTTCTATCTTTGCAAGACCGCTTCTTGAGCTTCTCAACACTCCGGCCAACATTATAGATGATTCAAATGCTTATCTTACAATTATCTTTATCGGTACTATCGGTAACATGCTCTACAACTCATGTAACGGTGCTGCCAGAGGTATGGGTGACTCAAAGTGGGCATTCTATGCATTGGCAATTTCAAGTGTTACAAACGTTGTTTTAGACCTTGTATTTGTAGTTGCTTTCGGATGGGGTGTTGCAGGTGTTGCTATCGCTACTACATTAGCACATATTCTTTCAGGTGCTATTATGCTTTACAGACTTGCAAGCGGAAAATATCCGGGCAGAGTCCGTATCAGAGATATCGGTAAGATTGATAAGGGTACAATGTCAACAATTCTTCGTCTTGGCGTTCCGTCATCTATCCAGTCTGCAGCAGGTTCACTCGGCAACCTTATGATTCAGTCCTTCGCAAATATGTTCGGTTCAAACTATATTTCAGCGAACTCTATCGCTGTTAAGATTGATGGTTTTGCTATCATGCCTCTTATGGGTCTTGGTATGGCTATTACAACATTCGTAGGACAGAATATAGGTGCAGGAGATGATGAGAGAGCTGATGAAGGTGTCAAGAAGACAGCAATGATGGTTATTGCAATCGGAGGCATACTCGCTGTTGTATTGATGAATTTCGGTTATTATATTATGAGACTTTTTACTGATGAAGTTGTCGTTCTTGATATGGCAAGACAGGGTATTAAGGTTCTTGCACTTACATATGTATTCATGGGGCTTCAGAATACATATGGTGGTGCTATGAGAGGTTCAGGTGCGGCACTTGCTCCGGCTCTTATCACGATCTTCACAACATTCCTCAGAATTCCTGTTTCATATTTCCTTGCTGTAAAACCGTTGAATGAAGCAGCTGATGCAGCGGTATCAGCCGGTCTTTACGCCACAAGAGAACTTGCGCGTGCAGCGGGAGTTGGTGTTGCAGATAACTTTATGGGTATGTTCTGGGGGATGGCAATTGCCACAATAAGCGGTTCTATCATCATTATGGCATACTATTTCTTTGGAAACTGGAGAAAACACGCCATCAGATATGAAAAGAAACCGGTTCCGGGAAATGGAAATATGGAAAATGCTGAAAAAGTTGAAGTTCCCGTCAAACATGACGCTAAGACAGAAACGGATGAAGTTGAAAATAACAACAAAGAGTAACAAAAAGGATCGGTAAACCCGATCCTTTTTATATGGTTTTGATAAAGTTTTCATATGAGTTTTTCCCATACAATAACCGGTGAATTATCAGAGGCGTTGTTGCGCAATGATGTAATATCTTCCAAACTTCGTTTGTTTTCCTTTGCTATCTTAAATATGTTTTCAGCGGCATCCGGATAATGTATCCTGACTGTGATGTAATCTGTAACTTCATCATTTCGGGCATCCAATGTATATGAAGTAATCTCAGATACTGACACGCAGCATATTTCATATATTTCAATACATATTTTGCAGTTTATATTTACGTACCCTCCGTTCAACTGTCTTGTTGTATCGATAAGTTTACATTTTGCAAAATATTGCGCATCATCTATGGTGCTGAACGGAATTTCTATGTTTTTAGACACCTGTGTTTTGACTGTTTTCAGAGTGCTGTTGTCTATGAGTACTACGCAGTCAGAGTATGCATTTAATTTCGCCGATATATGATCAGCCGTTGTGACGAGTATAATGTCGGCATTTTCATTTCCTGTGAGTATCTTGGATCCCTCGCGCAGACCTGTATTGTCGTTGAAATTCAGTATTACATCTTTGGTTGCGACTCTTGAAATTGCGATGCTTTTTTTTATGTTAAATTCGCACTTCAAGTCGTATTCCGGGCTGAATATATCATTTATATCTGACAGCTCGAACGTATTTATCAGACATATATCCGAAGAAATCGTTACATTCAAGATGATTTTGCATTCATCATCGTTATTTTGTTGATAAACTTCTGCGGAAGACGCTTTACATGAGACACTATAATCATTAAACTTCACGCTGTAACTGACCTCACAAAACTGATTGAAAGAAACATTTTCATCAATTACATAATAGCTGAATGAGTCATCATTATTCCTACGGGAATATATGATATTTTTACGAAGTGTACCGTTTATGAGAATTCCTGCTGCGGAATGATTTGTCTGAATGTCATAAACCTCTGCATTTGAATACACAATCCTGACTTCATCTGAAAATCCGGATGCATGAATATACTCCATTGAATCTGTTTTGTTGATTTTTTCAACAGTACTTACTTTTTTCTTCTTTTCATCTTTATATATTTTTATGTGCTCATCTGTATTAAAATCGGTATTTATTTCATCCGCTGCAAGCAAGTAACCTGTAATTAAAATATTGATGCTGATATCGCATCTTCTGCCTTTTATCGGTGTTATTTCAACTGAGTCGACAACACAGTCCCCCCAGAAGGTTCCTTTATCACAGTCCGTCGGTTCATTTGTTTCGAATGGCATCTGAAAATTTATTCTGTCCGCATTCATGCTTTCCCCGATGTAAATAATGTCAACGGAGCAATTGCCTCTGATATACGTATTGGATGTAAACACGTTGCATTCTGTGATTGTCGGGGTGACTTTATGAAATATTATCTCATTTATTGAAGACATATTTTCAGTCAGACGTACAGTGTTGTTGATATTTATTTTCTTTGATATGTACACAGCATCTCTGTTAATCAATGTTTTATCGCTCATAATAACCTCCTTGTCATTTGAGTATATGAAAGAATATACGCATATAGACGAAAATAGCCGGATAAAGTAAAATACTTTATTCGGCTATGGGATTTAAGCTCTCCTTTTCAAATATCTGCTTTATCTCGGTTCTGTTAATTGTCTTTTTATCAATAAGGATTTTTGCTATACTTGTTATAATATATTTATTTTCTCTGACAAGACGGCAGCTCTTATCATAACATTTATCCAGGAGTTTCTGAACATAATGCTCAGAAATATTTTTGTAGTGGTCGCTACTGCCGGAATCTATGATTTTGTTTATGTGTGATTCATCCATTCCGAATTCAGAAAACATACTCAGAGCAATCTCGTTGGCACGTTTAAGGTCATTCTGTGCACCGGTGGTTATTCTTCCGAGAAGTTCAGATTCTGCCGCTCTTCCTGCTAGGAGAACGCATATCTTATTTTCAAGATCTTCTATATCGAGAAGAGTGCTATCCTTCCCTTCCCCTGTCATTACAAGCCCAAGACTTTTACTTCTCGCTTCAATGGTGATCTGCTGAGGATAACTATTACACAAAACAATATGAGCAACGGCGTGGCCTGCTTCATGGTGTGCTACAGTTTGCTTATCGCGTTCGCTGAGTCTGACAGAGCGATTTTTCAACCCTGCAGTTACTTTCAGAATTGCTTCATCGAAATCTGCACTTGTTATATACGGCTGAGAGTGCCGTATGGCTATCAGGGCGGCTTCATTTACGACATTTGCAAGTTGTGCTCCGCTCATTTCGGTTGTCTTTGCTGCTATATTCCATGCATCAACATCGGCAGCTATCGGCTTTCCTTTCATATGCATAGTAAGAATTTTTTCTCTGGCGCTTTCAGACGGATTTCCTACATATATGTGGCGATCGAACCTACCCGGACGAATCAAGGCTTTATCAAGAAGGTCGATGCGGTTTGTTGCTCCTATAACGACAATACTGTCACCTTTATTAAAACCGTCGAGCTCAATAAGGAGTTGATTAAGTGTCTGATCTCTTTCGGAATTATTATCGGAATGTCTGCTTGCGCCTATAGCATCAATTTCATCTATGAATATAATGCAATTTTTCTTTTTTCTTGCTTTTTCAAACAGAGATCGTATTCTTCCCGCTCCGACTCCTACATATTTTTCAATAAATTCGGATCCGCTTGCGTATATAAAATCTGTATTGGCTTCATTTGCCAATGCTCTTGCTATCATTGTTTTTCCTGTGCCCGGAGGACCATAAAATAAAACTCCTTTAGGAAGACTTGCACCAAAGCTTTCATATTTCTGAGGATTTGTCAGAAAATCCGCTATTTCCATAAGCTCTTCCTTTATTTCTTCCATTCCTGCTATATTATCAAAACTGATATCGGAATTTTTGTTTTCGTTAAGCATCGGTTCGTACGAATCAGCATCACCTCCTGTTGATGACAATTCCTTGGATGTCTGTGTTCCCTGGATGCAGTGAAATCTGTACAATGCATAAAATACGGAAGATATTACAGATACAAAAATCACGGCAAAAAGATTGTTCTGCCTGTAAAAAAATATAGTTGCAGCTACTGATACAACCGCCGCAAGGATCGCATATTTATGTCTGCGCAATTTTTATTTTCCCTTTCGTTTGTTTATGGTTATTTTGATTATTTATTTGTAAATTATGCAAAAAAATGAAAACAGAATTATTTATTATTTTTGTTAATATGATATAATGAAGAAAAAAAGGAGGCTTTAAAATGGCTGAAGATAAAAAAAATATGTTTGACGGAATGTTTGATAAAATGAAAGACTTTGCCGGCGAAGCTGCAAAGAAAACATCTGAATTGGTTTCTGATATCGGAGATAAGATCGGTGAAGGAATCGAAGCTGCCAAGGATAAAGTAGAAACAGAAAAAATCGAATATGCCATCAACAAAAAAATGAGAGAACTCGGAGTTGCATATTACAAGAATGTAAAAGAAGGTGCTGATACTGATATCGACGCTATCATTGCCGAAATCGATGCTCTTTATGTTGCTCTCGATGCTGTAGATGATGAAGAATGTGGTTGCGATGCAGTTGATGAAGCTGCAGAAGAAGTGCAGGAAGCTGTAGAAGAAATCATAGAAGAAGTCGAAGCAGAAGTTATTGAAGAATAATATGCAGAAAAGAAAATTAGGAAAGACGGGTCTTGTCGTTTCATTGCTGGGAGTGGGAGGGATTCCACTCCAGCGTTTTGATGAAGACAATGCCTATAATATTTTGAAAGCGGCAGTAGAAAACGACGTGAATTTTGTTGACACTGCAAAGGCATATACAACAAGTGAATCTCTCATCGGAAGCGCAATGGCGAAGATCGGCAGGGATAAGTTTGTTCTTGCATCAAAATCAAAATCAAGAGATTATGAAAGTATGAAGAATGATATTCAGACATCTCTTGAAGCTCTTCAGACCGGATATATCGATCTGTATCAGTGTCACTGTGTTGCGAGTGATGCTGAAATTGAACAGATATTTTCTGAAAACGGTGCGTATAAAGCGCTGGAAGAAGCAAAAGCAGCAGGAAAGATCGGACATATCGGTTTCTCTGCTCATAAAAAAGAAATCGCTCTTAAACTCATAGAAACAGGCAAATTCGAAACTGTACAGTATGCTTTCAACTACATAGAGGTTGGAGGAAAAGACGTCCTTGAAGCCGCACAGAAATGTGATATGGGTACGATAATTATGAAGCCCATGGGTGGCGGTGCTATCAAGAACAGAGAACTCTCACTCAGATATATAGGAAAATGCGATGCTGTGAGTGTTATGATCCCCGGTGTAGACGATAACAAACAGCTTATTGAGAATGTTTCTTTTGTGAAGAACATTGACAAAGAATTCACTCAGGACGAACTCAACACTATTAATGCAGAAGTAGACATTTTAGGAGATAAATTCTGCAGAAAATGTGATTATTGTCAGCCATGTCCAAATGGAATCAACATTTCTAATATCCTTATGCTTGATGGATATTTCACAAGATACGGACTTGAGGACTGGGCGAAAAGCAGATATGATGGTTCGGCCGCTGATTGTGCAGAATGCGGAGAATGTGAAAGCAAGTGTCCGTATGAATTGCCCATTATTGAGATGCTCAAGGCTGCTCACGGAAAAATGAAACACTAACACACAATAAAAGAAGCCGCAAAGCTTCTTTTGCTATAAACAAAGAGTGCCGGAAAACCGGCACTCTTATATTTTGGGATAAAACGTATATTAATTTCCTTCTATAGCAGAGTGAAGATTATCCAGTTCCTCTGCATCCATTTCAATTACTTCGTTAGCCATACCCTTTATCTTGTTTATTAATGTTTCGTTCTGCAACATAACATATAGTTCCATACTTCCGCCGGAGTATGTTGTTCTGTGTGCATCGCTTCCTGTAGCGCTTATTGTAGTGATATCCCATGGACTCATATCTATAAGCTGCATATTCGCAAGTGCATAGAGAGATGATGTGTCTATATTTGTTCTTACATTATCAGAAATAGCATCAAGTATATCTGTAAGCTTAGTTACAACATCAGGTGAGATTACTTTGTTGATAACGCCTTTGATTACAGCCTGTTGGTTAATGCCTCTGGCCCTGTCGCCTCCAGGAAGACTGTATCGTTCTCTGCAGAATGCAAGTGCGGCGTCTCCTGAAAGAGTGTTGGTTCCCTCTTCGAAGTAATATCGTTTTCCTGAGAGTGAATATTTTGAGCTGAATTCATATTCGCTATCAACTTTAATGCCACCTAATGCATCAATAATATCTACTACAGAATTGAAATTGACTTTTACATAATAATCTATTTCAACATCATACAGTGCATTCAATGTTTCAATTGCACACTCTACACCGTATACACCCGCGTGAGTAAGCTTATCCATTTTGCTTTGCTGTCCCCAGAGCGGAACATAATAATCCCTTGGTGTACTGATCAGGAGAACCTTTTTGTCCACCGGGTTTACTACTGCAAGTATATTTACATCTGTCCTTGCAGTGTCAGAGAATCTGTTACCGCGGGTATCATGTCCACTGATATATACAACAAAAGCTTCTTTGGTTATATCATCAACATTTGCCGTAAACAGAATATCGGAAGAGAAATTTGCATAGTATGCATATGAACATTTTGTTTCAAAATCATCAAAATGATCCATAATAACATCTACAAAGGCATCATTGAAGAGAATAAAGTCCACTTTTCCATCATAGAGGTCATTTACCATTGAATCAAAATCAATGTATGTTTCATATACAGGTGTGATTCCATTTTCTCCGAGTATCTCATTGATTTTCTCAATTGTATTATTATTATTTTCTGTATCAATATTGTCTCGGTATGCTATTGTAACAGAATCCATATTTTCAACCGTATCAACAAGCGTCATTATATTGTCATACTCTTTGTCGATGCTTCTCTTGATATCAAGCCCGGGGTCTTTGTCAACCAATACTTCGTTAAGACAATAAAGTTTTACGGATGTATTGTATGTAGTATTCTGCAAAGATGCCACGGATTGATCCATCTTCATTATATAAAACGATGCAAATCCCAGAATCATTGATAAAAGTACAGACATCATTATTGCAATATTATTTACAATCTTACTACGCTTCGGATGTGTTTTACTTCGCTTTCCCCATAGTATGACACTCACAAAGCCGGCACATAACAAGCCGATCAGTACAGCTGCGATAATAACAAGGAATTTACCTGTCAATACTTTGTTTAATCCGATATATGCTAAAAACGCCAGAGTTACAGCAGTTGCTATAAGCAATGCATAAAAACTGATACGCATGAGCGCTATTTTTTTCTTTCCCCTTTTCTTCGGTTGTTTATTCATATTATCTGTCATTTTATCCTCCTTAAAAAATAACACGAATTATTTTAACACAGTCAATGATAAATTTCAACAGTTTAAGACATTTTATATTGATTAGGAGAGTTTATTTTTGGTATAATGACACAAAAGACATATGGAGGCATTTATGCAGATTCATAATATAACAGCAACCAATGTGACACATGCGTCATTTTTGCTCTTGTCTGAAATTATGCTTAACGGAGATTTCAGACAAGGCGAACAGGCCGGTGGTGTTGAAACATTCAAAGCTATCGCGGCAGCTGTAACAATAACAAATCCCCTTGAGGATGGTGAATTTCCGGCAATACCTGCAATCATCCCCTGCTCATACGAAGAGCTTGCAGACTATATAGTGGATGTTGTGGAAGATGCCAGAGGTTTTGAAGTAAATTACGATAAATGGGCATATACATATGGTGCCGCAATCGTGAAACAAAGACCTTTTGTTGTAAGTGAACTCAAAAGATGTGAATATACAAGAAGAGCGGTTATGGTTATCAGTGCGGGAATATCCGAACTAAGTGATCCGCCTTGTCTGCAGGAGCTTATATTTGAAAACAGAGACGGCAAACTAAATATGAGTGTTATATTCCGCAGTAATGACTGTTGTAAAGCTTTCCCTGAAAACCTTACAGCTCTTGCATATTTACAGAAAGATATCGCTAAAGAGCTTGAGCTTGAAACAGGAGGAATCTATTATTTCTGTCCGAATGTTCACGTTTACCAGAATGACTGGCAGGCTGCTGGAGGCGAACTTTCACGGGCAGAAGGATATATGTCGAGATATATGCAGGCTGACACACAGGACAAAAGAGATAAACTGGGAATGTCATTTGAAGAATTTGACGAAATTTTCAATGAAAGATATCCCATTTACAAACAGTGGTGCAAAGACAGAGAAGCTCAGTTGAAAGAGCAATACGGATATTGATATAGAGAATAGCGATTATAAAATGAGAGCGTGTCATTGTGACACGCTCTCTTATGTGTTTTACAGAATTTCAATAAGTTCTTTTGTGCATTTGTTAAGAACTTCTGTTTCTCCTTTTTCGTTTATAATTACAACATCTTCGATTCTGATTCCGATATCATCTTTTATGTAAAGACCGGGTTCACAAGAGAATGCCATACCAGGAGCAAGGTTCAGGTGATAATCACCGTGGATGTACGGAGCTTCATGTCCTGCATATCCGATGCCATGACCAAGTCGGTGAAGGAAATTCGGCCCATATCCTGCATCAGTGATCACTTTTCTTGCTGCCGCATCAATATCAGGAACATAAGCTCCATTTACAGCTGCAGCTTCACCTGCAAGATTCGCCTGAAGAACGATATTGTAGAGTTCTTTTTCTCTTTCTGTTGCTTTACCAACAAATACTGTTCTTGTAATATCGCTGTACATTCCGCCAACAGTGCATCCGTAGTCCATTTCTACCACAGCATGTTCACCGATAACGGCACTGTCTCCGAAATAATGAGGATTTGCAGCGTTTGCATCTACAGCAACAATGCCACCTGTGCAATTGTCACCACCGTATACTTTACAAAGACGTGCTATTTCGTTTTTTACATCTCTTTCCGTAAGACCCGGTTTGATGAATTTGATGATATCTTCAAATACCTTGTCAACGATGAGAGAAGCTTTTCTGAGGTTTTCAAGCTCTTCAGGTGTTTTTATGATTCTCGTAAGTTCGAGATAATCTTTTCCGTTTACCGGTTCAAAATCAATAGTATTCATCATCCTGATAAGATTAAATGCTCTTACTGTACCGTTGAATGCGATTTTTTTACCGATAAGACCGTATTTTTCCATAGCGATCTTTACAGTATCTGTGAATGCTGTATGATCATACCATGCGTATACGGGATTCCCTTCCATAAAATCTTTTGCTTCGTACATTGTAAGTGCATTGCAGATATAGCAAAGTTCGCCTTCATCTGTAACGAGAAGCGCCTGGAAGCGTTCGCAAAGATGCGGTGAATGTCCTACAAGGAACTGCAGATCACCGCTCGGAGCTACAAAAAGGGCGCTTACACCGTCTTTTTTCAGTTGAAGGGACAATTTTTTCACTAATTCTTTATTAATCATATTTTTATCTCCATTCAAATAAACTATATTTAAATACTACCATTAAATCCCCTTTTTTTCAATATTTATTTATGCAAATCTCCTGTTTTTATATTAACAAAAGACCCGAAAATACGGGTCTGTATCAATTTATCATATAAGACTTGTGCCTTCAAATTCCTGAGGTGCGGGAATCTGCATAAGTTCAAGGATTGTAGGTGCTATGTCACAAAGAGCACCGTTTTCTTTAAGTGAGTTTACATCGGGTGAAATTACGCACAATGGTACGGGATTTGTTGTGTGTGCCGTGTGCGGATTGTCCCCTTCTCTCATTTTTTCAGCATTTCCATGGTCTGCTGTAATGGCGATCTTGTAGCCTTCTTTCAGAGCTTTTTCTACGATTAAACCAACACATTCATCAACGGCTTCAACTGCTTTCTGTGCGGCTGACAAGTCGCCTGTATGACCGACCATATCGCAGTTTGCGTAGTTTACCAGAACAAAATCATAATCTTCTTCAAGTTTATCACAAAGCTGCTTTGTAAGTTCATATGCACTCATTTCGGGCTGAAGGTCATACGAAGCCACTTTCGGTGAAGGGATGAGTGCTCTGTCTTCACATGGGTAGATGTCTTCAACGCCACCGTTAAAGAAATACGTAACATGAGCATATTTTTCTGTTTCTGCTATTCTCAGTTGTTTTTTGCCGAGTCCCGATAAGTATTCACCCAATGTATTTTTTATTACATTCGGTTTGAATGCAATATTTACATTTTCAAACTCAGCATCGTAATTAGTCATTGTTACATAAAACAAATTATCAAACGCCTTTACTTCAAATCCGTCGAAGCTATTCTGAGTGAATGCCGCTGTCAATTGCCTTGCTCTGTCAGGTCTGAAGTTGAAGAAAATGATGCTGTCACCATCATTGACCGTATAGACTTTGCCATTTTCATACTGGATCAATGCAGGAACAATAAATTCATCGGTAATTTCTTCGGAGTAGCTTTGTCTGATAAGCTCCTGTGCACTATTAAATTTCTTTCCTTCCCCATATACAAGAGCATCGTATGCGAGCTTATTTCTTTCGTATCGTTTGTCTCTGTCCATGGCGTAATATCTGCCACTGATTACAGAAATTTTTCCGCAATTGATTTCATCCATATATTTTTCGAGCTCTGCAATAAATTCTGCAGCACTCTTCGGAGGTGTGTCTCTGCCATCTGTAAAACAGTGTATGTATGTTCTGTCTTCAAGCCCCTGCAGTTTTGCCAATTCTAAAAGTGCTTTATAATGCTTTTCTGAACTGTGCACACCACCGTCTGAAGTAAGTCCCATGATATGAAGATTTCCGCCTGTTTCTTTAACATGATCGCATGCTTTCAGAAATTCTTCGTTATTGAAAAAATCGCCGTCATTGATTGATTTCGAAATTCTGCTCAGTTCCTGATATACAACTCTTCCGGCACCAATGTTAAGGTGACCAACTTCGCTGTTTCCCATCTGTCCTTCCGGAAGTCCCACTGCCATACCGCTACATTTAAGAGTGGTTGTAGGATTTTCGGAGAAAAGTTTGTCGAGATTCGGGGTATTTGCGTTGGTTATAGCATTATACTCACATTTTTCTGCGAGGCCATAGCCATCCAATATGATCAAAAATGCTTTATTTGTCATAATTCACCAGCTGAATGAATTCTGTTTTTAAGCTTGCACCACCAACCAAGGCTCCGTCTATGTCGGGCATCTGCATAAGAGAGGATATGTTCTTTGCATTTACACTTCCTCCATAAAGCACCCTGATCTTTTCACTTACATCCCCGAAAAGTGTATTAAGCGTCTTTCTGACAAATGCACAAGCTTCCTGAGCCTGTTCATCTGTTGCTGTTTTTCCTGTTCCGATTGCCCATATAGGTTCATACGCAACAATAAGTTTTTCATCGATATCCAGCGGTCTGAGAGCGTTTGTTATCTGTGCACTCAATACATCAAATGCTTTGCCTTCTTCCCTTTCTTCGAGACTTTCACCGATGCACATAATTGGGACGAGACCTGTTTCATATGCTTTTTTCACTTTGAGAGAGACTGTTTCATCGGTTTCTGCAAAATATTTTCTTCTTTCGGAGTGACCTATAATAACATACTCGCATCCGATATCTTTGAGCATCTCACAGCTTACTTCGCCTGTGTATGCGCCGCTTGTTTCATAGTGAGCATTCTGTGCACCTGTTTTAACATTTGTTCCTTTTGTAATGTTGATTACTGAAGGAAGTGACACATATGTGGGGCAGATGATAACATCTTTATCATCTGTATTTATTTCAGTCAATATGCTGTTGAGGAATTCACCGCATTCACTTGCGAGTTTGTTCATCTTCCAGTTTCCGGCAATTACTTTTTTTCTCATGATATTTCCTCCGTGATTTAAACAATGCAGAGGTGTTGCCTCTGCATAATGTTTATAAGCAAACTTTTACTCCGGGAAGGAGTTTTCCTTCGAGAAGCTTCAGGGAAGCTCCGCCGCCTGTGGAAATATGTGTCATAGCATCGGTGAAACCAAACTGAGCAACTGCCGCTGCGCTGTCTCCACCGCCTACGATCTTTACAGAATCTTTTGATCCTGCAATTCCTTCCAGAACAGCAATCGTACCGTCTTTGTAGTTTTCCATTTCGAAAACACCCATAGGACCGTTAAGTACGATAGTTTTACTGTTAAGGAGAACTTTTTTATATTCTTTCTGTGTTTCTTCACCTATATCAAGGCCCATAAAATCATCCGGCATTTCGTCTATCTTATAAGCTGCTTTCGGTGTGTCATTTGAAAATTCTGTGCTTCCCGTAACATCTTTCGGAAGATACAATTTTACACCTTTTTCTTCGGCAAGTGCAAGGATCTCGTTTGCGAGGTCGAGCTTATCTTCTTCTACTTTTGATGTGCCTGTGTTATATCCCTGTGCTTTGAGGAATGTAAATGCCATAGCTCCGCCAACGATAAATGCATCTGCCTTTTTGATAAGATTTCTGAATACCTGGATCTTGTCGCTTACTTTTGAACCGCCCATAACAACCGTAAACGGACGAAGCGGTTCTTCAAGAAGTTCACCAAGATATTTTACTTCGTCAGCCATCAGAAGTCCTGCATATGTGGGCAGGTAATCAGCTACACCTACTGTAGATGCATGAGCCCTGTGTGCCGCGCCAAAAGCATCCATTACAAAAATATCTGCGAGAGAAGCAAGCTGTTTTGCAAACTCAGGTTCGTTAGCTTCTTCTTCACTTCTGAATCTTGTGTTCTGAAGAAGCATAAGGCGTGTATCAGATTCTTTGAATTCTTTCAGCATTGCAATTGTTTTTTCTCCGACAACTTCATCGTCATCAGCAAACAAAACATCTTCTTCGAATACTTTTTTCATTTCTGCAGCAACCGGTGCGAGGCTGTATTTCGGATTGGGCTGTCCGTCCGGACGACCAAGGTGTGAACAAAGGATTACTTTTGCTCCTGCTTCCAGAATGTAATCTACAGTCGGAATCGTGCTCACGATGCGCAGGTTGTCTGTTACATTAAGATTTTCATCAAGTGGAACATTGTAGTCTACGCGGATAAGAACCGTCTTTCCTTGAAATTCTGCATCTCTGAGAGTTTTCATTTTCTCTCTCCTTATATTTTTATAAAATTTATTTCATATTTGCAATATAATCAGCAAGTCTGATGAGCTGATACGTGTATGACATTTCGTTGTCGTACCAAGCAACTACCTTAACGAGCTGTTTACCTTCAACTTCCATTACAGCCGTGAGACCAAGGTCAACAAGTGAACCGTAGCTCATACCGATAATGTCGCTTGAAACGATAGGATCATTCGTTACTCCAAGGGTTTCATTTTTAGCAGCAATGAATGCTTCATTAATTTCTTCTTTTGTTACATTCTTTTCGAGTGTAAGTGTAAGGTCTACGAGTGAGCCTGTTTTAACCGGAACTCTGAGAGCAGAACCGTCAAGTTTGCCTTTGAGCTGCGGAAGAACGAGACCTACTGCAGCAGCTGCCCCTGTTGTTGTTGGAACGATATTTACGCCTGCAGCTCTTGCTCTTCTGAGGTCTTTGTGCGGACCGTCAAGAGTAACCTGGTCATTTGTATATGCATGAACTGTTGTCATGAAGCCTTCAACGATACCGAATTTTTCGTCAAGAACTTTTGCGACAGGCGCGAGACAGTTTGTTGTGCAGGATGCGCCTGAAATAACCTGTTCAGTTCCGTCAAGGATTTCGTGGTTTACGTTGAATACGATAGTTTTAACATCGCCTTCGCCTTTAGCCGGTGCAGAAATAATTACTTTCTTTGCACCTGCATTTATGTGCTTCATGCATCCGTCGTAGTTAGTGAATTTGCCTGTGCATTCCAATACTACATCAACATTGAGTGCTGCCCACGGAAGGTTTTCAGGATCTTTTTCCTTGTAAACTGTAATTTCCTGTCCGTCAACGATAATAGAATTTTCTGTGTGACTGATTGAATCTGTTTTATATGAACCCTGACAAGAGTCATATTTCAACAAATGTGCAAGTGTTTTCGAATCTGTAAGGTCATTGATTGCTACGATTTCAAAATCGTCGTCAACAAACAACAGACGAAATGCCAGTCTTCCAATTCTGCCAAATCCATTGATAGCTACTCTAACTCCCATTTTTCCTCCTCGGTGCCGTCTGTCCGGCTATGAATTAATTTTTTATTTCAACAAAGCATCTGCGCATCCTTCATCGGTTATCAAAACGATATCCTTTGCGAATGAACAAACCGCTTTTATTGCATCTTTTTTGCTTGCCCCACCGGCAACTGCATATTTTTTTGGTATTCTTTTTATCTGGTCTGTACTCAGCCCTATTGACTTCGGGTGTAAAATAACCTTACCATTGATATCGAGATAATATCCCAACGCCTCCCCTATGCAATTATCCGAAGATACAAGTCCTTTTTCAAGTTCATCGAATATCCTGTACTCTATGAGTTCATCAGGTCTCCCTATTCCGAAAAACAACATATCTATTTTGTCATATGTTGATGTGACTACCTGAACATCAGGGTGCTGAGAAAATACTTTCAATGCATCACCGGACAGGTTTTCCGGAACATTCAGGCTGTATGCATTGCATTTAAGTTTCATACCTATAGTCGTTGATACCGAATTTGCCGAAGCCGTGTGACTCCTGCCGACAGCACCTCTCACGGGAACAACTACTATCTGTGATGAAATGATACTCTTGAGATTGTCAGCGACAGCTTTCATTGTTCTGCCGCCACTTACACCGATTATTTTTGACCCGAGAGGTGTATCAGTAAAAATTTTGTCAGCTTCGTAAGCCATATTCGATATGGACACCTCATCAGTATCACAATTTCCCCTTACTATAACAACATCGTTTATATCAAGGAGTTCTTTCAGTGCAACTTCTTTTTCTTTAAATGAGAAAACCCTTGAGAAATAATCAGCAAGATAATCAAGGACAATATAGGCTTCATCGAGCACAGTGACCCCATACTTATTTATTCTGATAAGATTTTTATCGTTCAGATAGTCAATATGCTTTCTTGCAGTTCTTTCCGTCAGATTTAAAGCATCCGCAATGCTCCGTCTTCCGGCAGAATTATTCTCGGATATAAATTTCAGTATTGTATATCTCTCATACATTACCGTAATGATATCTTCACCGATAAGCCTTTGTGCACTGTAAATATCCATTTTATTCTCCTCGGTATACCTGTTTAAATTATATAATCTTAATCCGGATTATGCAACATAAATCAAACTATAAAAGGCTATTTTGTCCTGTTAGCAAGGTATTTTACGAGTTCAGGCAAGAAAATATCATATTCAAAGCCTGTAAGACAACCCATAGATTTCTTTTCAAGCTCTGAAATCATCTCTTTGGATCTTTCAATTCCGAACACATACGGATATGTCATTTTATGAAGTTGTTCGTCTTTATTTACTTTTTTTCCGATCTCCTGTTCGTCTCCTATTACATCAAGTATGTCATCAACGATCTGAAACATATCTCCTATATATTCACCGAACATACATAATCTGTCCAGCTTATCCCCGGTTGCTCCTGCACATAAAGCACCTGCAACAACAGATGCTTTAAGAAGTGCACCTGTTTTATTCTTATGAATGATTCTGAGTTCTTTTTCGTTGGGAGGGTTTCCTTCCCATGTAATATCAGCGCACTGTCCGCCGATCATTCCATTTATACCTGCAGCTGTGGCAATCGTATATGCTGCTTTCAGGTAATTTTCTCTCCTGTTTTCAGGTGCACCGAGTGCTCCTCTGAACATTGTCTCATAAGCAAGATTCAGAAGTCCGTCACCTGCGAGCACGGCTGTCGGATATCCGAAAACAATATGGTTTGTAGGTTTTCCTCTTCTGAGATCATCGTTATCCATGCATGGAAGATCATCATGGATAAGGGAGTATGTGTGAATCATCTCTATTGCAGCGATCAGCGGATAAACATAATCGTCTTCGCCTCCACACAGTTCATATGATGCAAGAAGAAGGACAGGTCTTATTCTTTTACCTCCGGAAAACAAACTGTATCGTATACTTTCCTCAAGTACGTCTGGAAGCTGTGTTTCTTTATAATCTGACGGGAACATTTTTTCCAGTATAGATTCTACTTCTGCTGTCTTCTGTTTGAAAATAATATCAAAGTCTTTATTCATCATAGTCCTCTAAAACATGACCTTCAGTCTTTCTTATGAGTATGGAAACTGTATCTTCTATTTTTTCAAGCTCTTTTTCGAGGGATTCTACAAGGCTCGTTCCTTCTTTGTATAATTTTACAGACTCGCTTAATGTCACCTTGCTGTCCCCCATAAGGGATACGATCTCTTCAAGTCGTTGCATTTTCTCTTCAAATGTTTTTGTTTTACTCATTTGCTGTGTTCCTCAAATCTGTTATCAATGATGCTGCTTCTTTATTCCCTGAGCGGAAAACGATGGCATCTCCCGTCGAGATGTCCTGCGGCATCAAAACCTTCCCACCCTTCTCAGCTATCCAGAATCCTCTGTTAAGTACGGAATCTATTGATGATGCTTTTAATATGGATCTGTTTTTTTCTATTTTTGACTTTTCGCTTTCAATACGCACAGAAATATTTTTGTTTAATGCTTCCGACAGATATGACAGTGTCAATTTTTTTGTATCGGTAATCTTTCGTAGGCGTATAGTGAGATCTTTATCTCTGATTTCCTGTATCCGACGTTTTGCGACGGTTATTTTACTGCTCAGAATGTCCGTAAGAAGTTTTTTTCTTGCATTGACTGCCGAATACAGCTCATTGAGATCGGCAACTGCAAGCTCACCGGCAACGGAAGGAGTTGCAGCTCTTACATCAGCAACAAAATCGCATATTGTAAAGTCAGTCTCATGCCCCACTGCCGATATGACGGGGATGTCTGAATTAAATACACTGGTTGCAACAGCTTCTTCGTTGAATGCCCACAATTCTTCGATAGAACCGCCGCCTCTTCCGGTGATTATCAGATCCGCAAGTTTATTTGCGTTTACATAATCAATCATTTCACTTATTTGCCTTGCCGCACCGCTTCCCTGCACGAGGACCGGGCAGACAATAAGCTTTACTGAAGGATTTCTCCGGGATATGACTGAAATCATATCTCTTACAGCGGCTCCTGTCGGTGATGTGATCAAGGCGATAGTCTTAGGCATTGACGGAAGACTCTTTTTATTTTCCGGATCGAAATATCCTCTTTCTCTGAATCTGTCAAGAAGCTTCAGATATGCTTCGTACAGATCTCCGTGCCCTACTTTACGGATGTCATTTGCGATGATCTGATATGTTCCGTTCTTTGTGTATACAGAGATTCTTCCTGAAACAATGACTTTCAGGCCATCTTTCGGAACAAAACCAAGAGAATATATACGGTTTTTAAAAATAACACCGTTTACTTTTGCAGAGTCATCTTTGAGTGTGAAATAAATGTGACCCGATGAGTGTATCTTTACATTGGACAGCTCCCCGGAAACAGATATGTTTGCCAGGTTAGTATCAAATTCCAGCAATGCACTTATATAATTATTAAGTTGTGTTACACTGATTGTATCACTCATTACATTTCCTCGTACATCATTTTGCCTATTATCGCTACTCCAACTGCATTATCGGAAGAAAGTCCGTTTTCTGCGAAATGAAGCTGTGCAGAACGCTTGTTTTCCGCACATATGAGTGAGCGTATATTGTTGCTTGATGCAACGCCTCCGCCAATCAACACATGTTTTATTCCGTATATCTCTGAGGCATTTTTTATTGCTCTGCCAATACTTCGTCCCACGCATCTGAATACTGCACTGATTATAGTTTCAGCGTCAGTATTTTTTTCATCGATAATAGAGGAGATTTTTGTTTCAACGCCTGAAAAGCTTATAGATGTTCCTTTTACAGATGTCGGGAGGGTAAGCAGTCTGTTATGTGCGTTATAAAGCCTGTCCATTTCAGCACCACAAGGAAATCCGAGGCCGAGAGAGACTCCGATCCTGTCAATGAACTGACCTGCGCTTATATCAGCTGTTCCTCCTATAATGTCGCTTATGAATCCTGAATTATCTTTTTTACAAAGTAAAATTTCAGTTGTTCCACCGGATATATGGACAAAAATGAATTCATCAGTATCTTCCGGCATATCAGAATTATGAAGTGCTGCAGCAATATGTCCTTCCTGATGTGTTGTTTCGAAATATCTGATTCCTGCAATGTCTGCAAATGATTTTCCGAAATTTTTGCCTACAAGAAAACACGGCATATATGAACCATCAACCCTTCTCGGAGTAACGGATACACATACCGCATCGATTTTATATATACCTATTTCTGCTGTAATAAGCGGAAGATTACGGATGTGTTCAAACACAGCTTCTGACTGACGAAGGCCCCGTGCTCCCTTCTTTACAGGGAGAAGTTTTCTGCCGTCGAAGACTATTGTGCCGTTATCGTCGATTACGGATACTGATGTGGTATAGTTGCTGGTATCCAGACCGAGAATCATTCTGCATCCTTGTTACGGCTTTTGTAAATGCCGTTTAACACACCGTTGATATATGCTACTTCCGCTTCTTCGCAATAAATATCGCCGAGCTTGACAGCTTCTGAGATTGCGCTTACTGATGGGATTTTTTTGTTGAAGCATATTTCAT
This sequence comes from Anaerofustis stercorihominis, assembly GCA_015058295.1. Classification (GTDB taxonomy): domain Bacteria; phylum Bacillota; class Clostridia; order Eubacteriales; family Anaerofustaceae; genus SVCP01. Next base: position 1,019 of record SVCP01000017.1, on the reverse strand, counting down.
AAACACCAAGACGGAGGATAGCAATTACTTGTTTTGAAAGTCTGTCAAAGTCTCTTCCTTTGATAGATGATGAGATAATTTCGTCTATTTTCTTTCTGTTGTTTACAATGCCGTCAACGGTATTTTTTATATATTTTACATCAAATTCCTCTTCCGTCTGTTCATTGTCAAACGAAAGCTCTGCGGGAGTGTATTCTTCATTGAATTCCATAGAAAAAATGCATTTGAAAGCTTCTTCCCTGCTTTTTCTGCGGATAACCGAAAAGTTGTTCTGTGTATTGCTCAAGGTAACCTCTTGTATATATTAATTATTTTTTATTTATTCTATCACAATTTTTCCGATAATAAAAGTATAATCAGATGTATGTATGAAAAATATAAAAAGCGCAGACTTTGCTGCGCCGAATAAACTATTTTTCGTTTACTTCTTCTTTGAGAACTTTTCCTGCTTTGAATGTAGGAGACTTTGTTGCCGGGATAACGATTCTTTCTTTTGTTCTCGGATTGATGCCTTCTCTGCTTGCTCTCTGCTTAGCTTCGAATGTGCCAAATCCCACAAGTGATACTCTGTCTCCGTTTTTTAATGTTTCAGTAACAGTATCAAGCATAGATGTTACGATTTTTTCTACGTCCTTTCTTGACATATCTGTTTTCTTTGATATAGCAGCAATAAGTTCAGCTTTATTCATATTTTCCTCCTGTATAATACATACTGTTATTTCCCTGCTGCGGGTAATATCCATATAGGGAAAGATCCCGAAGTGCATCGGTGATAAAATTTGAGTTGATATGTTGTTTTTCAACGTGCGTTTTTAGCACAAACAATATAATACACACTTAATGTCATCTTATCAAGTATTTTTTTCTTTATTTATCATTTTTTTTGCCTTATTCCAGAAAATATCGGCATCCTCAACACTCATGTCCGAAAGTGCATATCCTTCATCTTCAATAAGCTTTTCCATAGTTGCAAATCTCTTGAAAAATTTGTCGCTTGAAGCACTCAACGATTCAGCAGC
>SVCP01000016.1 GCA_015058295.1 Anaerofustis stercorihominis | reverse complement strand
ACCACAGCGGCACGATCACTTTCCCGTTGTCGTACGGCGCAGGAATGTCGTAATGATCCCGCTTCAATCCTGCTGTAAATTCCTTATCTGTAATTATTTTTTCTTTTGCAAGGCTTTCGTCATACCTGATAATATCCGCATTTTCCGAAGCATATAAGTAGCTTTCCTCTTCCGTCACATGGCTTATGCGGCTAAGCCTCACAAAGCTCCCTTCAAGGCGGGAAGAAAACTCCTCACAGATCGTCGAGATCACGGAAAAATCATTCCCGAGCACCGTCGGTGTGGCCGTATCATAAAGAGATATTATTCCTTTGAACGCACTTTCTTTTTCAGTTTCTTCAGGCTCATAATTTCCCCAGAAACAAGCAAAGAAAAGAATAATGATCCCTGCGATGCAGCTGAAAATCTTCTTTTTATTCTTCAACTTTCATTCTCATCCTGAGGTATTTGTCCCTCGTCGCCTCTCCTCCGCGGATATGCCTGAGGGATTTGTTGTTTTCCGTTACTTTCCGTACCTTATCATACAGCTCCCTGTCTATATACTGAAGCCTTTTTGCCATGTCCTTATGTACTGTGGATTTTGAAATGCCCATTTTCTCTGCAGTGCTCCTGAGAGTATCTCCGCTGTTGGCAATATATTCCGCTTCCCTGAGTATTCTGATCTTTATATCGCTGTCCATTACATTCTCCCTTCATCTTCTATAGAATATGAAGGGGATTGGGCAATTATGAATGATTACAGGAATTGATTATCCTCCGGAAGTCGCTTCGCACGGCCACCCCCTTCAGCCTTCACCGCTAAAGAAGGTTGAAAATACTGACTGCCCTGTGAAGTCTTTCCACATATATACTTACAGAGATGTTGTCGGGAAAAGAATGAGAACGGGAACGGGTAAGACCTTCTCCCCCTGGGAGAAGATCATTCTTTCTCAACCGTTTCCGTACATATTCCGCCGGCATTTCACAAAAAGCAAAAAAGCAGTCCGAAGACTGCTTTTCTGTATTAAGTAACATTCTTTTAAACCAGTTAAATTATTTAACGAGTTCTTTAGCTTTTTCAGCTGCTGAAGCAGCGTCCGGAGCGTATCCGTCAGCACCGATTTCATCAGCGAATGCCTGTGTGATAGGAGCACCACCAACGAGGATCTTAGCCTGTTCTTTAACGCCTGCTTCGATGAGAGCTTCTGCTGTTTCTTTCATAGCCGGCATTGTTGTTGTGAGAAGAGCTGAGAGGCAAACGAGTTTGATTTCCGGATCAGCTTTAACTGCTTCGATGAATTTTTCTTTCGGAACGTCTACGCCGAGGTCTTTGATATCGAAACCAGCTGATTCGATCATCATGCAAACGAGGTTTTTGCCGATGTCGTGAAGGTCGCCAGAAACTGTACCGATGATAGCTTTGCCAGCTGATACTGCGTTAGCGTCAGCGAGGAGCGGTTTGATTACAGCAACGCCCTTCTGCATTGCTCTTGCTGCTACGAGCATTTCCGGAACGAAGATTTCGTTAGCTTTGAATTTTTCACCTACAACGCCCATAGCGCCGATCATAGCGTCGAGAACTTCTGTTGCTGATGCGCCACCGTCGATTGCTTCCTGAACGAGGCCTGCTACGAGTTTACCTTTGCCAGCTTCTACTGCTGCTGCTACTTCTTGAATTTTAGACATGTCTTATATCCTCCTAATTATTATATACACTATGCGTCCTGTGGTCAAATTTTTTATGGACGCTAGTTTACTAAAATTATATCAAACTATCACATATTTGTCAATGTGATTTTGATTTTATTTCCGATTCAAACAAAATCAGTCTTTTTTCGGACCGATGAGGCCTTCTCTGTATGCTGAGATGTATTCCATGCAATATTCGTCCATGCCGAGGCAAGCTTCTGTTGCATAGATCATACCCATCATATCTCTGTTGAGCGGGTCAAGAACAGCACTGTCAAGACCGGCTTTCATGCAGAGAACCATGAATGCCTGGTTAACGAGTTTACGTACCGGAAGGTTGAATGAAATGTTGCTGATAGCACCTGTGATGTGGATTGTCGGGTATTTAGCTCTGATTGTAGAGATAACTTCTTCTACCATTGCAATACCGTCTTCGCTTGTGCAGAGCATTTCTACCAACGGGTCAATGTGGATTCTTGACGGGTCGATGTTGTATTCTGCTGCTTTAGCCATGATGCCTTCGAATACTTCGAGTCTTTCTTCAGCTGTTGCCGGGATACCTTTGTCGTTGCAAAGGAGAGCAACTACTTCCCATCTCGGGTCGTCTTTGATTGCTGAGAAGATAACGTCACATTTGTTGCCTTCGAGTGATACTGAGTTAGCGAGACCCGGTTTGTTGCAGAATGCGAGGCATTCAGCTACTACGTCTGCGCTCGGGCTGTCAACTGCGATCGGTTTGTCTGATACTGACTGAACGAGTTCGATGAGCCATTTCATTGTTTCTACTTCGATGTCTTCTGCTACTGAAGCGCAAACATCGATATATGTTGCACCTGCTTCATCCTGAGCAATAGCAATCTTTTTGATGTATTCCTCATCTCTGGCAGCAATAGCTTTTGCCATTGAAGGAATAGAACCATTAATTTTTTCGCCAATAATAATCATTTAGGCTACCTCCTATAACTATCGTGATAATTTTATACTACACAATTCCAAATGTCAATACTTTGGGATTGTCCGCATCACATTAAAACAGCCTTTTACAGCATGATTTTTTTCTTTTTGTACGCACAGTATTAAACAAAAACATTCAATATTCAATTTTTAAATTCAAATTCCGTACGTCTGCCGCCTGCCGCGTATACCGTAAAAACACAAGATAATGTACTCTTCCGGCAATATCCGCCACAATTATACATAAAATAATTATTCCTGACAAGTATGATTACAAAATTTTTATATATAAGACCGGAATTATAAAACACATACCCGTCCGTTCATAATCCGCAGCCGGGCTCTACGGAAACCGGATTATGAAATTTTCTGCAGAAGTATCGTGATTTATTACAAAAAAAGTGCTCCGTACGAAGCACTCATATATCAGATAAAAATTATTCTTCCGCACCCGAAGTCCCTGCCGAAGCCTCCCTTGCGCCTTCCTCAAGATATATCTTTCCGAAGTCAACTTCGCTCAGCTCAAAGGAATTGATCTTTGCGAGAAGCTCATCCGCAGCACAGGTACGGCCGAGTATTCCCTTTGTCTTTGAGAATATCATAACCTCAACTTCCGCACCGGGAAATCTCTCCGCAAGCTTTTTCTTCGAAGCATTCACAACTGAGTCCATTACCTCACCATGAATCCCGCATTTTTCAAGTATCTCATACGCCGCTTCAGTCTCCCTGCACTCAAGCATCTTTTCCGCACTGACGGCATCAATGCCGAACTTTGCCGCATGAGCGGCAAGTATGCTTGTCTGAATGTTCAGTGTGGTGTTGTCCACCCCTCCCGTCAGAGGCAGTCCTGCGGAAAGATTGTTTATAAACAAAAATCCGTCTATATCCATACTCTGTGCAAGCTCACATATATCACTGAGATATGTCCTGTATGAAATAAACTTGTCCCTGTCAACGTATATTCCCGCATCAGCGAGAGTATCAACCGCATTGGATTCGCAGAAAATAAGTTTGGTTGCCCCTCCGAGACGGGCTTTTTTCATATTCAGAGTGATCTTGTCGAGCTTTGCCTGATTATCATCTTTTACGGAAACACCGTATGAGCCGATGAGAGCAATGCCTCCCACAATACCGTATGCTTCATTTACTGTCTTTCTGGCCGCCTCAATGCCTTTGGGACAGGAAATCTCTATAAGGATGCCGTAATCCACCTTCTTCCCTTCCCACAGGTCGAGTATTGCGTTTTTCATAAGGAACTTCACTTCCGGGGTAACAGCAGCATCGCCCCTTCTGTATGAATCCACTTTCTTTGCGTATCTGCCGATTCCTTTTTTATAGTTTATGACGATGTCCCTCGGCTTTTTTGTCTTTGTGGCCTTCGCATAGATGAGTAAAGCTTCATCAATGCCTTCCACACCTGTCCATACCTTCGCAACGGCACATCTCGCCGCATCGGAATTCATTTTCACATCCAGAAGCCTGAAGCGTACACGCACACACGCAGGAAGCGTTACCGTGATCTCACTTTTTTCTTTACCGTTTATGAGCATATCCGCAGCGCCTTTCACTGCCGCAACAGCACAGGCACCGGATGTATATAATGATATATTTGGTTTCTTCTCAACTCTAAGCATACTCTCTCCGACAGTGTGAATCATCACTTCTTATTGACTGTATAATATCATATTACCGTTTTCGTGTCAATTATACTCACCAACAAGAGAATATGATCACAAAAACATAAATATAAAAATACACACAAAGCGGCTCCGCCGCGCATCTGCCGCACAATATATTTTTTTATTTCTCTTTATCTGTATATATCTCTATCTCTATATCTATATCTTTCTCTATCTCTATCTCTGTCGGACAAATGTCCTCCCATACAACGGGACAATGTCCCGCCCTTTGTCACGGACAGTTCACAGATTTATGTCGGTATTTTCCTTTTCTCCGGGCAACAACAGATACGCTCTCATCTTCACCTTCTTTATCTGTATGTTTATTCTTTATCTTTATCTATATCTATCTCTATCTCTATATCTATATCTGTATAACATTTGTTATGTAACGCGTTACGTAACGCGTTACGCTTTCCGTTACATAACGCGTTACGTTTTTGTTATTGCGTGCGTTATGATACTGTTACATAACAACATAATCTTTTACTTTCACGCAGAGGCGCTGTTTGTATGCATATAAAAAAACCGCAGGTTTCCCTGCGGCATAATGTGTGAATATGTATAAGCCGAAACTATTCTGAGTATTTCATTCTTGAAAGTCTGTAAACTTCAGCACGCCATGTTCTGTTTGCGAGGTTTGCAGCACCGCTTCCGCTGATGAATACGCATGTACCCGGTTTTGTGTATCTTTCAACAAATTCTTTTGCATTTTCCTTAGCCTGTTCGTCTGTGCAGTTTTCAGGAAGAGCTTTCGGAATTACGCCGAGGATGATCTTGTCACCGTAAAGGTCATAGAGTTTTTCATAGTCGTTCATCGGCTGTCCGCCCCATGAGTCGATACCGATTTCGATCATAGCCGGTACAAGCATTTCGATGCATCCGCATGAGTGGAAGTCTACGAAGAGGCCTTTTTCGTGTACATGATCAACGAATTTCTTCATAGCCGGTACGAGCATTTCCCTTACTGTTGCCAGTGAGAAGAACGGAGCTCTCTGTGCACCCCAGTCATCGTGGAAGTTTACGCCGTCGATGGGGTAATATTCAAGGTGTTTGTCGATGATTTTGATATAAAGATCTGCGATATTGTCGAAGATTTCTTTTACAGCGTCCTGCTGGTCTTCATCGATCATAGCTGTTGCTGCAGCTTCAAAGTCCATCCATGAAATAAGTCTTTCAAAGAAGCCGTTGAAGATCATTGAACGTACATAAATGTCTTTGTTTTCTTCAAAGTACGGTTTGAATCTTTCTGCTGCGCCTTCCCAGTCCCATGTATCAACATCCGGGAACTGAATAACTTCTTTCCAGTTGTTTGCATCATCAAGTGTCGGTTTGCCCGGTTTTACGATTGATCCGCCAACTTTCGGAACGTATACCCATTCGATACCGAACATATCTTTTCCGCCGATTTCTTCGGGAGCGAGTCTTCTGCCGGAAATCGCGCCTCTTGCTTTGTTGTCGCCGATAAGGTCATCAATGAAGTATACTGCTTCAAGACCCATGGGCATCCATACAGGTTCTTTTCTGTAGTTTGCGAGGATCGCTTCTTTCGGTGTTACCGGGAAATCATAAATAGGTGTCGGGGCTCCTCTGCCCGGCTTTTCCGCTACAATATTAAGTTCACTTTCGTTAAAAGGTATTTTTGCCATATTTCTCCTTTCGCCCGTATAGCAAAGTGCTTCAGGGCATTATCAGTTTATCTGCAATTACTATTGTAACATAATATTCATTGATATGATATATACACAGGGTACAAAAAACAAACTATTATTATGCCTTTTTTTGTAAAACAAAGACATTTGCAACCGAAATACAATTCATAATAAATAAATTCATTCACTTCTCTTAACTATATACACAAAAACAAAAACCTGACCATACGGGAATCAACCCGATTTTTTAATATATATTTTAATTCTCATCCATATTCCGACATATTTCCACACCGCAGAATATTATAATATACTCACAAACGGCAAATACATACTCATTCTGCCGCAATAAAACACCGGAGGACAAAAATGAACAACAGGATAATACCCGCATCACCGCTTAACAACAAAAACGCAGAAAAAACAGCAAAGATACTGCAGGACAGGCTTATGAAAATCCTGCAGGAAGAAGACAACGACCTCACTTCTGTCAGGGTACTGCAGGCAGCCACCGAATACAATGTATTCACATCACTGTACATAGATTAAACCGATTACGCCGGAATATTTCCGGCGTTTTTCCGATATGGGAATATCTGCGTGTTATAATAATAAAAACACGGAGGAAGTCATGATATTTGTAAAAGGAGATTCACACGGAGATCTTTATGCGTTTTCATCCGCAATATTTCCCGAAGAGAAAACTCTCACTGGTAACGACAAGGTAATATTCTGCGGGGATTTCGGATTTATCTTTGCACCGGGCAAAGATAAAAAAGCCATCTGCAGGGAAAAGAAAAAACTTGATATTCTCGCTCACAAACCTTATGAAATACTGTTTGTTGACGGCAACCACGAAAACTTCAACCGCCTGAGGCATTTTCCTGTTGTGGAAAGATACGGCGGCAAAGCAAGAAAAATCAGGGACAACATATATCAGCTTATGAGAGGAGAAATATATACCATCGAGGAAAAAACATTCTTTGTCATGGGCGGAGCATACAGCATAGACAAAAAATACCGTACAGAACACGACAGCTGGTGGAAAGAAGAGCTCCCAGATGATAAAGAATACAAAAATGCGGCAAACAATCTCGAAAAAGCAGATTTCAAAGTGGATTACATCCTCTCCCACACTGCCCCGAAAGAAATAATCCGTCTCATGGGCTTTGATCCCGAAAAAAAACACATGGAGAAGGAAATCTATTACCTTTATATAAATGATGACACAACTATCCCCATCACCGGCTATGTTCCGGAAGGAAAAGATATAACCGACGAGATGACAGTACCCTCATATGCCGAAGATGAACTCAAAGATATCCCCGCGGGAACACTGGTACATATCACGGGAAACGATTCGGAACTTACGGGGTTTCTTGACTGGGTCCGCTGCAGTACGGAGTTCACGCACTGGTATTTCGGACACTGGCACGAAGACAGACAAATCACAGAAAAATTCACTGCGTTATACTACGATACGGCAGTAATTGAGTAATATGCCTGCGTAGTAACGGGAGTTTATATACTTCTCTTTAAGTAAAGTGATGCGAGCCGGAAAGTCGGGAAAATAACTGTCGGTCGGACCGTATTTTCATGTCAATACATTCTTGTGTTTGAGACAGTACCCCTCTCAGTCGTCTCATGACGACAGCTCTCCCGGAGAGCGAGCCTTTCCCACCCACCCGCCATTTTTGGCAGCCCTGCGGCGCTGAGCCTGCTTCCCGGGCTTATACAAGCGAGCTTGCGTATGCCTTGCCTGCAAACTGTAATGCCCGAACACAGCAGTCTGACAAAGACGAAAAAAAACTGCCTCAATGCTGAGGCAGGGAAAATAAAAGTAAAATTTCCGGAAGGCTCATCTGTATTCCCTGCAGGGGCGACAAATAAATCACCACTTCCTGCCCAGAAGATACAACGCATTCTTATGAGTAACAAGAGCCATTTCTTCTTCGGAAAGGGCTACTCTTTCAAGCATACCCATCTCTCTTTCAACCGTACTCCACGGACTGTCCGTAGCAAAGAGGATCTTATCACATCCGTGTTCTTTTATTATCCTTTCATACTTTTCAAAAGGAGTATATCTCTTTGACATGGATATATCAAAATATATGTTTTCAATGCCTGTGAGCTTTTCAAGAACTTCGTCGCTGCGGGCCATGGCACCCATGTGGGCGGCAACGATTTTCAGAGACGGAAATGTCTTTGCTATCACTCTCACCGCATCAACGGGGCAATGATTCACTTCCGGAGATACGGGATCAAATCCCGGATGGAAAAGTACGGGAAGATTCAGCTCTTCGCACTTTTCATATATGGGAAAATACTTTTCTTCTATGGCAAAGAAATTCTGATAATCCGGGTGAAGCTTCAGTCCGTACATATTATCCGATATATATTCAAGCTCACTCATAACACCTTCATCATCGGGGAACACACTTCCGTAAGAATACACATTTTCACTTTGTATTGATATGGCAAAATCATTCGTCTTTCGCATGGAGCCTTTGCGTGTGGCAATATGCATGACCACAAATCTGTCCACTCCGGAATCCTTTTGCTTTTTCAGAAGCCCCGAAAACGTTCCGTCCGTTTCGGCTTTCTGCTCTGCGGTCTTTTCCATCGGAGGTATCGCCTTCGGAGCAAGAAAATCAGGGAAACAGTGTGTATGGAAATCTATAAGCATATTATCCTCCTTACTTATTTCTTTATTTAAAATCAACTGTATATTTCTCTTCAGGGAACAAAAGAAAATGCCTCCCTGAATAAAAGGGAGGGCTTTTGTCATTTTCAGATAAAAATTTATGCGTAACCACAGATATCCGGACAATCTGTCAGCACCGTATAAATTTTCGCAGACCATTTTACCGCAACCAACGCACAGGTCGGTTCAGTAAAGCTGCGGGCGAAGTATAAATGGACGAAGACAAGGCGGCTTTGGATTTTTGTGCAGCGTGGTGTACCCGGGAGTACATGAGCAAGCAAAAATACAAAACAACGCAGTATTCGTTCATTCAGACGAGCTCAGACGTTGAAGCGGAAATAGATCGTATCTCCGTCACAAACAACATATTCCTTGCCTTCAACTCTCGTAAATGCCATTTCTTTAGCCTTTGCTTCGCTGCCTGCTTCAAGGAGTTTGTCCCATCTTGTAACTTCCGCACGGATAAAGCCCCTTTCAAAGTCAGAGTGGATCTTACCTGCGGCGCCGGGTGCTTTTGTGCCTTTTTTGATCTGCCACGCACGGCATTCTTTTTTGCCGGCTGTGAAATATGTGATGAGATCAAGCATGTAATATCCGTTTCTGATTACCTGATTGAGTCCGCTTTCCGTAAGACCAAGATCTTCCAGGAACATATCTCTGTCCTCATCATCGAGCTGTGCAAGTTCCGCTTCGATCTTTGCGCTTACCACAAACACAACGCTTGACGGATAGTTTTCGGCAACGTATTCCCTGAGAGCTTTTACATGATCGTTTTCCGTGAGGATCTCTTCTTCCTTTACGTTTGCAACATACATTATCTTCTTTGTTGTAAGAAGGTTATAATCATTGAGGATAGCCTGTTCTTCTTCAGTAAATTCGTCCATAAGAATGAATTTTCCCGCAAGAAGATGTTCCCTTGCTCTTGTAAGTACGTCAAAGATGGCTTTGTCTTCCTTGTTGCCGTGGGTTGCGTTCTTCTCAACGGCTTTAATTCTCTTTTCGACGATTTCGATATCAGAGAAAATAAGTTCGTAGTTGATGGTCTCAACGTCCCTTACAGGGTCTACTCCGCCGTCAACGTGAGTTACATTGTCATCATCAAAGCATCTTACAACTTCAAGAATAGCATTTACAGAGCGGATATTTGAAAGGAACTGGTTTCCGAGTCCTTCCCCTTTTCCTGCATTCTTTACAAGTCCCGCAATGTCAACAAACTCAACAACAGCAGGTGTTTTTTTCAGTGTGTCATACATATCCGAAAGCTTGTCCAGTCTTTCGTCAGGAACCGCAACGATGCCCACATTCGGCTCGATGGTACAGAACGGGTAGTTTTCCGCCTGCGCTTCTGATTTTGTAAGTGCATTGAAAAGGGTACTCTTCCCTACATTCGGAAGCCCCACAAGTCCTATTTTCATTTTTTCCTCCGGGATATTATATTTAAAAGTGTGTTTTGCATATTAACCGATTTATTATACACTATTGTCGGAGAAATTTATATACATTTTTCATTTTTCCCGCAAAAATATCATTTTCACCGCATCATCAACAGCTCAGTCAATGCCTGCTCGTACACATATACCCATACGCCTTCCGGAAACTGTAACAAGTTTCATAAAAACTCATTACAGGATAAAAAATAACTTGAATAAAGTCGCAGGATATGATATAAAATAAATGAAAAACAAATTTTATATTATTTCGGGAGATTCACGGCGCGTACCCCGCACCGTAAAATACAATGAAAAAAGAAAAGATAAAATCATACCTTCTGGACAACTCCGCAATCATTCATCTGGCAACAATGCGGAAAAACCACACAAACTGCTATCGTTTCACATTTACACTGAACGAAGCGGTCTGCCCGCAGACACTCCGCAAAGCAGTTGAGCATATCACTCCCCGTTTCCCGACGATCATCGCAGGAATACGCAGCGGATTTTTCCGTTACACGCTCACTCCTTCAGAAACTCCTCCGCAGGTAAAAGAGGACAGCATCTGTCTTGCGACAATGACAAAAGAAGAAATAAAAAACTGTGCCCTGCGTGTACTTTACGGAGAAAACAGCATCTCCGTGGAATTTTTCCATTCGCTCACCGACGGACACGGCGCAATAACACTTATGAACACCCTTCTTGCGGAATATCTTCATATAAAACACGGCATTGATGTTGTCACGGGAGAAATGCTCCTTGACATAAACGAGTCTTCCAAAGAAAGCGAAGAAGCGGACGAGTTTTTCACTTATGCCGCAGACAAAGCCACAGGGCTCAAAAGCGACAATGTATACCTTCTGCCGGGAACACTCTGCGCAAAAGACGAAGTCCTTGCGGATATAGGAACATACGACACGGACACAATCCTCAGAGCCGCAAAAAAACACAATGTCAGCGTAACAATGCTTCTGTGCGCCGTTATGCTCAGGGCTGTATCGGAAGTACAGAAACGACACAGAAACTCAAGTTCACAAAATAAACCCGTACAGCTGATGGTCCCAATCAACCTCAGAAAACTCTTCCCGGGAAAGACTCTCAGGAATTTCTCACTTTATGCACTTCCGAGAGTTGATGCGGACGAAATAAAAAGACCGCTGAAAGAAACTCTCCAATCCGTGAAAAAACAGTTTGCCATTCAGTTCACAAAAGAATATCAGGCAGGCATTATGGCAACCCACACAAAACCGGACAGAATGTATATCTTAAAGATTGTACCGCTGTGGATAAAATGTGCGGTACTCAGAATAATACACGACCTGTGCGGAGACAAGAATTCTGCCCTTACCCTTACGAATCTGGGCATAATCTCACTTCCGGAACAGATGAATCCGTATGTCAGTGATATGTTTGTTGTTCTCACTCCCAGAAGACGTTCACCGTACAACTGCGGAATCGTGACATGTAAGGGGAAGATGAAAATCACCGTCAGCAGAAAATGCCGTGAGACGGAACTCTCCGATATATTCTTCCGTATGCTCGATGAGATCATCGCAGATACCACTATGGTTGCGTAAATATCCATTCCATAAACACGACCCTTACCAAAGGGTCTTTTTTGCATCCCGAATGTAAATCTCTCTGTCAGACAAATCTCAACCACAAAAGCCCTCCCTTGCGCAAAAGGGAGGGAAAGAACGGCACAGCCGTTCAGGGAGGGATCGTAAAGCATCGCCTCCGGGGAGAGCTGGCGTCTATGCTGACTGAGAGGGGCACTTTCTGAAATACAATAAGATATAAGCAGGAAAATATGCTGCAGGGACAGTTACTTCCCCATATCATACCTGATGCAGACAGATCTGCAATTCGACACTATGTCGTCTAATAAAATACAGAAATCACAAAATATATATAGACATTTTACAAAACCGTGCTATAATGACAGCAAAAGGGATGGAATTTACCTCATTCGGAATATGTGTAAGTTCGATTCACAGTTTTTGTTTTATTTTTTTGTACTTTTTTACCGGTAAATCTTGACAAAATCCCTTTTACATATTACAATTAATCATTACCTAAAAAATGAAAAATACCTCTTTATGCCCTTTTTCGGGTAAAACAAAGCAGCGGTGCTTATCTTATGCTAAAACAGACAGCCTCAGCCGTTACTCGACGGAACAATGATAAGTGCATTTTTTTCATGTAGAAACAAAAAGGAGTGGTTACTTTGGTACATCCAGAAAAAATCGGTAGAAGAACCCGTATGAGCTTCGCGAGAATCAACGACATCATGGAGCTCCCATACCTGATCGAAACTCAGAAATCCTCTTATCAGTGGTTTTTGGATAAGGGACTCAAGGAAGTTTTCGATGATATCAACCCGATCGTAGATTATTCCGGAAATATGCTTCTGGAATTTGTCGATTACACTCTCGACGGCACACCGAAATACGACGTTGAAGAATGTAAGGAAAGAGACACAAACTATTCGGCATCCCTGAAAGTAAAGATCCGTTTCACAAACAAGCTTACGGGAGAAATCAAAGATCAGAGCATCTTTATGGCAGACTTCCCGCTTATGACAGATACGGGTACATTTATTATCAACGGTGCGGAAAGAGTTATCGTAAGCCAGCTCGTCCGTTCACCGGGCGCGTATTTCTCCAAAGAAACAGACAAGCACGGCAAAGACCTCTTCGCATCCCAGCTCATCCCCAACAGAGGTGCATGGCTCGAATATGAAACAGACTCTAACAATATCCTTTATGTAAGAGTTGACAGAACAAGAAAAACACCTATTACCACACTTATCAGAGCGCTTGGCCTCGGCACAAATGCTCAGATCATAGATTACTTCGGTGAAGAAGAGAGACTTCTCACAACACTGCAGAAAGACCCCTCAACATCAAGCGACGAAGGCGTGACGGAAATTTACCGCAAGCTCCGTCCCGGTGAACCGGCGACTGTTGACAGTGCGAGACCTCTCTTCACATCAATGTTCTTTGACCCGAAGAGATATGACCTTATGACAGTGGGCCGCTATAAGCTCAACAAAAAGCTCGCTCTCGCAAAGAGACTTGTCGGTCAGATTTCTTCAGAAAACATCGCTCAACCGGCAACAGGCGAACTTATCGCCATGAAAGGTGAAGTAATTACGGAAGATGTTGCATGGGCTATCCAGAACTCCGGCATCAACCGTGTAAAGGTTACAGTTGACGAAGGCAAAGACTTCTTCGTTATCGGTAACGCAACGGTCAATCCGAGAGAATACTACGGCGTTGACTTCGAGATTACAGATCTCGACGAAGATATGTTCGTAAACACAGCCGCACTCATCGAGATCCTCGAAGAAACTCAGGATCCCGAAAAGAGAGCACAGCTCTTCAGAGAAAGAACAAACAGACTTATCCCCAAGATCGTGACAGTTGAAGATATCTTCTCTTCAATCAGCTACAACCTCGGTCTTGAATACAATATCGGTGAAACAGACGACATCGACCACCTCGGCAACCGTCGTCTCAGAAGCGTAGGCGAACTTTTACAGAACCAGTTCCGCATCGGTCTTACAAGACTCGAAAGAGTTGTCCGTGAAAGAATGGCAACAAGCGATCCGGAAGAAGTATCCCCCGCAACACTCGTAAACACACGTCCCGTAAGTGCTGCACTTAAAGAATTCTTCGGTTCTTCACAGCTTTCACAGTTCATGGACCAGCCGAACCCCCTTGCTGAACTTACTCACAAGAGAAGACTTTCAGCCCTCGGCCCCGGCGGACTTTCCCGTGAAAGAGCAGGCTTCGAAGTACGTGACGTTCACCACTCACACTACGGCAGAATCTGTCCTATCGAAACACCTGAAGGTCCGAACATCGGTCTTATCGGTTCACTCTCAACATATGCGAGAGTAAATAAATACGGCTTCATCGAAACACCGTACCGCAAGGTTGAAAACGGTGTTGTTACAGGAAGAATCGACTATATCGCAGCAGATGAAGAAGGTCTTTATTCCATCGCACAGGCAAACGAACCTATCGCTGAAGACGGTCTTCTCGTAAACGAACGTGTATCCGGCCGTACAGGTAAACTCCGTGACTTCGCTACGATCCCCAGAGATAAAGTAGATTATATGGATATCTCACCACGTCAGATCGTATCCGTTGCCACAAGCCATATCCCGTTCCTCGAAAACGACGACGCAAACCGTGCCCTCATGGGTTCCAACATGCAGCGTCAGGCAGTTCCCCTTCTTATTCCGGAAGCTCCGTTCGTAGGTACAGGCATCGAACACAAAGCAGCAAAAGACTCAGGCGTATGTATCGTTTCCGAAATCGACGGTATCGTTGAAAGAGTATCAGCTTCGGAAATCGTGATTCTCAACGAAGAAACAAAGGAAAGAAAACGTTACAGACTCCTCAAATTCAAACGCTCCAACCAGGGTACATGCATTAACCAGCACCCCATCGTAAAACTCGGCGAAAAAGTCAGAAAAGGCGACATCATCGCTGACGGTCCGTCAACAGAAAACGGCGACCTCGCTCTCGGCAGAAACGTTCTCATCGGATTCATGACATGGGAAGGTTATAACTACGAAGACGCTATCATTATCAGCGAAGAACTCGTCAAAGAAGATGTATATACATCTATCCACATCGAAGAATTCGAAGCGGAAGCAAGAGAAACAAAACTCGGTGCGGAAGAAATCACAAGAGATATCCCCAACGTAGGTGAAGACGCTCTCAAAAACCTCGATTCCCGCGGAATCATCCGTATCGGTGCGGAAGTAAAGAGCGACGATATCCTCGTCGGTAAAGTCACACCGAAAGGCGAAAGCGAACTTTCCGCAGAAGAAAGACTTCTCAGAGCCATCTTCGGTGAAAAAGCAAGAGAAGTAAGAGATACTTCCCTCAAGGTTCCTCACGGCGAAAGCGGCATCGTTGTAGACGTAAAGGAATTCACAAGAGAAAACGGCGACGAACTCAAACCCGGCGTAAACAAGCTTGTCAGAGTATATGTTGCCATCAAGCGTAAGATCTCCGTAGGCGACAAGATGGCAGGTCGTCACGGTAACAAAGGTGTTATTTCACGTATTCTCCCGCAGGAAGACATGCCGTTCCTTCCGGACGGAACACCGCTTCAGATCATGCTCTCACCTCTCGGCGTACCGTCCCGTATGAACATCGGTCAGGTACTCGAAGTTCACCTTGGTATGGTCTGCCGTGCTCTCGGATGGCACATTGCAACTCCCGTATTCGACGGTGCAAGCGAACAGGACATCATGGACTGCATGGAACTTGCAAGTAACGTATACGAAAACGACTTCCAGGCGGTTGATACCATCAAGGACTTCCTCGAACCGTCATGGAAAGCGAGGGATGCGGTGAAGAAAGCTTCCGAAGATATAAAAGCTGTCCTCGGCGAAAACAATCAGGATGCATTTATGTATGCATCAAGCTGCATTGACAGAATCAAAGCATATCCGGACAGCACAGATGATGTTATCAGACAGCTCGAAGGCTATTTCTCACGCCACAACCTTGAAAACATCGAAGAAGCCGCAAAGATCCTCACAGACCTTTCGGAAGTTATAATAAGCGAAGATGCACAGGTAAAAACATACCTTGCAGACTGCGTTGACCGTACAGGCGGTTCAATTCCGGAACTCAGAGGCAAAGACGGCAAAGTTACAGGTAAGATCACAGTTTACGACGGAAGAACAGGCGAACCGTTCGACAACCCGGTAACTGTAGGTTATATGTATATGCTCAAACTCCACCACCTCGTTGACGAAAAGATGCACTCACGTTCAACAGGTCCGTATTCCCTCGTTACACAGCAGCCTCTCGGCGGTAAAGCGCAGTTCGGCGGACAGCGTTTCGGGGAAATGGAAGTATGGGCTCTCGAAGCTTACGGTGCGGCAAACGTACTCCAGGAAATCCTTACAGTCAAATCAGACGATATCGTCGGCCGTGTAAGAGCATACGAAGCAATCGTCAAAGGCGAAAACATCCCGAAACCGGGTATTCCGGAATCATTCAAGGTTCTTATGAAGGAATTCCAGTCACTCTGCCTTGACATCAACGTGCTCGACGATGACGGAAACATCGTTGATCTTTCGGAAGATTATGATATTTCCACTCCCACAAGCATGATGAAAGTCAAAGCTCTGGACGAAAACACTATTTCATACGAAATAGACGAACAGGATTCGTTTGATGATGAAGAAGACGAAAAGGCCGGAGACGAATTCGATGACGGAAACGAAGATGCAGGCCTCGACTTCGCGGCATTTCTGAGCGCGATCTCGGGAGAAGGTTCCGATGATGACGATTTCGGCGGTTTTGACGACGACGATAATTTCGACGATTTCGACGATGATGCAGACACTGATCCGGAATTTGAATTCCCGTCATTCTGATCCTAACCGTTTTTCACAAGACACAGGAGGTCAATCTTGAGCGAACTCAAAAATTTCAAGGCCATAAAAATTGGTCTTGCTTCAGCTGAAACCATCAAAAGCTGGTCATTCGGCGAAGTAAAAAAACCCGAAACTATCAACTACAGAACATCCAAGCCGGAAAAAGACGGGCTGTTTTGCGAAAAAATCTTCGGCCCCACAAAGGACTGGGAATGTTACTGCGGAAAATATAAACAAATCAAAAACAAAGGCGTTATCTGTGACCGCTGCGGTGTTGAAGTAACCCGCAGCAAGGTCAGAAGAGAAAGAATGGGCCACATCGAACTTGCGGCACCGGTAACACATATATGGTACTTCAGAGGTATCCCTTCAAGAATCGGTATCATCCTTGATATTTCTCCGAAAGAACTTGAAAAGATCATCTACTTCGCATCATATATCGTAACCGATCCGGGCAACTCTCCTCTTGAGTACAAAAAAATCCTCACAGAAAGCGAGTACCGCCAGCACAAAGCAGCACCATACGGCAATCAGTTTACTGCAAAGATCGGTGCTGAAGCTATTCTTGATCTTCTCAGACAGATCGACCTTGAAAAAGAATTCGAAGAATTAAAGAAGATAACATCAGAAGCTACGGGACAGAAAAAAGTCAAGAGCGTAAGAAAGCTCGAAATCGTGGAAGCTTTCCTCAACTCAGGCAACAAACCGGAAGATATGGTTCTTACGGTAGTCCCGGTAATCCCGCCGGAACTTCGTCCGATGGTTACTCTCGACGGCGGCCGTTACGCAACAAGCGATATGAACGACCTTTACAGAAGAGTTATCAACCGTAACAACCGTCTGCAGAAACTTCTTGAACTCAATGCTCCGGATATCATCATCCAGAACGAAAAGAGAATGCTTCAGGAAGCTGTTGACGCACTTATCGACAACGGCAGAAGAGGACGCCCCGTAACAGGTCCGGGAAACAGACCGCTCCGTTCACTTTCAGATATGCTCAAAGGTAAACAGGGTCGTTTCCGTCAGAACCTTCTCGGAAAACGTGTTGACTACTCAGGCCGTTCCGTTATCGTAGTAGGACCGGAACTTAAAATGTATCAGTGCGGTCTTCCGAAAGAAATGGCTATCGAGCTTTTCAAACCCTTCGTTATGAGAGAGCTCGTAGCAAGAAAATTTGCCCAGAATATCAAATCTGCAAAACGCATGGTTGAAAGACAGCACCCGGAAGTATTCGATGTGCTTGACGATGTAATCAAGGATCACCCGGTACTTCTCAACCGTGCCCCAACGCTTCACCGCCTCGGTATCCAGGCATTTGAACCTGTTCTCGTAGAAGGAAGAGCCCTCAAACTTCACCCCCTCGTATGTACAGCATACAACGCTGACTTCGACGGCGACCAGATGGCTATTCACGTTCCCCTTTCCGTAGAAGCACAGGCTGAAGCGAGAATCCTTATGCTTGCCGCATACAATATCTTAAAACCCCAGGACGGAAGCCCTGTATGTTCACCGACACAGGACATGATCCTCGGTTCTTACTATATGACAATCGAAAGAGATGACGCAAAAGGTATCGGAATGGTATTCTGCGACATCGAAGAAATGGAAATGGCTTACTTCAACAAAGACGTAGACCTCCATGCAAGAGTCAGAGTAAGAATGACAAAAGAAATCAACGGCAGAAAAGTATCAAAACTCGTTGAATCAACAGTAGGAAGATTCCTCTTCAACCAGATCATTCCTCAGGACCTCGGCTTCGTGGAAAGAGATCCGGAAGATATCGAATCAATGTTTAAGCTTGAAATCGACAGAGTTGTGGACAAGGGCGCTCTCTCAAGCATCGTTTCACAGTGCTTCATGGCATACGGTGCAGCGAGAACATCCGAAGTTCTTGACGACATCAAGGCCAACGGTTTCAAATATTCAACAGTAAGTGCAACTTCCATCGGTATCCTCGATATGGAAGTTCCTGAAACAAAAGCAGACATCCTCGCAAAAGCGGAAGATGAAGTAAATAAAATTTATCAGAGATTCACAAGAGGTTTCTACACAGATGAAGAACGTAAGAGAAAGACTATCGAAATCTGGACAAAAGCTACAGATGACGTTACATCTGAACTTATGAGCAACCTCAACCCGAAGAATCCTATCAACATGATGGCCGACTCCGGTGCCCGTGGTAGTAAAAACCAGATCCGTCAGCTCGCAGGTATGCGTGGTCTTATGGCTTCTCCGTCAGGCGAAATCATCGAGCTCCCCATCAAGGCAAACTTCCGTGAAGGCCTCGACGTATTGGAATTCTTTATCTCCTCTCACGGTGCGAGAAAAGGTCTCTCCGATACTGCTCTGAGGACATCAGAATCCGGTTACCTCACAAGAAGACTTGTAGACGTAAGCCAGGATCAGATCATCCGCGAAGACGACTGTAAGACTCCTATCGGATTTGAAGTTGAAGCTATCAAGAACGCAGGTGATGTTATCGAAACACTCGAAGAAAGAATCCGCGGACGTTATTCATTCGAAACACTCTCCGACCCCGCAACAGGCGAAGTCCTCGTTGAAAAGGATCAGCTCATCACAAACAAGATCGCAAAGAATATCGTAAAAGCAGGCTATGAAAAAATGCAGATCCGTACTGTATTCAACTGCCAGAGCCGTGTAGGTGTATGCCGTAAGTGCTACGGTATCGACTTTACAACTCTGCAGCCTGTAAACATCGGTGAAGCAGTAGGTACTATCGCTGCTCAGTCTATCGGTGAACCGGGTACACAGCTCACAATGCGTACCTTCCACACAGGCGGTGTTGCCGGCGCAGACGACATCACACAGGGTCTCCCCCGTGTTGAAGAACTTTTCGAATCACGTCGTCCGAAAGGTGTTGCCACACTTACGGAAATCTCAGGTGAAGTCAGACTCACAGAATCCAAGAAGAAGATCCGTCAGGTTGACATCATCGCAAGAGACAACACAGGTCTTCCCACAGATATCCGTTCATACGAAATTCCTGCAGGTGAAACTCTCCTCGTAAACGAAGGCGATATGGTAGAAGCAGGCCAGCAGCTCACAAAAGGTAGCATCAGCCCTGCTGAACTTATGGCTATCAAAGGTGCCGATGCGGTACAGAGATATATCCTCTCAGAAGTACAGAAGGTATATCGTCTCCAGGGTGTTCATATCGGTGACAAACATATCGAAATCATCATCCGTCAGATGCTCCGTAAACACAGAGTTGAAGACAGCGGAGATACAAACCTCCTTACAGGTGCTCTCGTTGACAAGGTTGAACTTGAGATCGCAAACGAAAAAGCCATTGCAGAAGGAAAACAGCCGGCAGTTGCAAATGCGGTACTTCTCGGTATCACAAAAGCATCTCTCGCAACAAGCTCATTCCTCTCAGCAGCATCATTCCAGGAAACAACAAGAGTTCTTGCAGATGCGGCAATCAAAGGCAAGATCGACCCGCTTGTAGGTCTTAAGGAAAACATCATCATCGGTAAACTCATTCCTGCCGGAACAGGTATCGACAGCTACACAGACATCGTTCTCAATGTTGATCATCCGGAAAAAGAAACTGAAGACGAAGTTGATGACGATGTAATCGAAGTTGCACGCCTTAATGATACGGAAATCGAAGAAGATTATGATGACGATGACGATGTATTTGAAGATTTCGACATCGTAGCTGATTATGACGCTCTCGATATGGACGACGACGATGAAGACGAAGATGAATTCTTCGGTTTCGACATCGACGACGAAGATATGGATGAATAAATAAGATCAGAAAAATATAATTTAAAACACAGCAAACCGTCAAAAACTTTTGACGGTTTGTTTTTATTTACAGGTTGTTCCAAATCGTATGTATACGGTGTGTACTTTTTAGACAAACCACAAACACCGTCATATAACTGTGCTTTTTTGACCGCAGAAAAATAATTTCTACAGCCCCGTAAAATAACTGTCCAAGTGTCACGTTTTAATGTTCATTATCTCTTGTGTATAAAAGAATTCCCCGCACACCCACCCTCTTCTTGCGACACTGCACGCTTTGTGCCGCCTGCGGCGTGATAAATGCGTGGTAATAAACTATACCGTTTACTCTTTTAATAAAAGAAAAGCCTCCCTTGTGCAAAGGGAGGAAATGAAAATATCCAGATTTTCATAGAGGGATTGTTATTTTACAAACACTCCTTCCAGGTACAGTAATGTTAATTCGTAATATAAAACTCCTTCATATCATCCAGTCTGAGCACCATCGGATGATGCCCCGTAGCCGCACCTGTATCAATGCAGGCCCAGGTGTCTGTCTTTGTTATCTTTCCGGTGTATTTTTCTTCAAGAAATTCCGTCGGTGTGTGGCCGAATATGGTGTATATCTCATCAAAATATCTGTCCGTAATCCTCGGACGGTTCCACAAAAGCTCCTCCGCTGCATACATTGAGAGCTTTTTGTCCGGGTAAAAATGTTTCAGGCCGCTGTGCGTAAGCAGAAAATCCTTCTCTCCCGCACTGACAACCTCAAACAGCGGTGCTTCTTTCAGGTAATCAAGTATGTCATAAAGAGTATCCGCATCATTCCGCAGAAGCTCCCACAGCGCATTCATCGTTGGTGTTGCGCCGTTGAATATCCAGTTTGTGAGCAGACCCATTTTTTCATCGTCAAGACTGTCAAGGAAATCTTCCGTAACCGTATCGAAAATAAATTCACATGCTAAAAGCATACTTTCGTGATTTCCGAGAATAAGCTGTGCGTTGGACTTATAAGTCAGCCACTTCAGATATTTTACTCCGTCTTCTCCTCTGTCGATCACATCACCGAGTACGAAGAGAAAATCTTCTTCCGTAAATCCGATCCCGTCAAGAAAATTCATAAACTTACCGAAATCGTATCCGTGAAGATCACTTGTTACATATATCATAGCTCTCCTATTTGTAAATCTCGTTTTCGCTCCAGAGTGTTTCAAGCTCTGTATATACTGCTCTCGTTCTTTCCTTGTCCTTGAGCCCTACGCCGATAATTATTGCGTTAAGAAGGCTCAACGGTGCGATAAGTGTATCAACGAATGAGATAATGTTGCTTTTTGCAAGAAGCACATGATCACAAAACGGGTATATGGGAGACGTCGTAAGGTCTGTGATACCGATAATCTTCGGGCTTTTCTTCTTTACGAATTCCAGTGACTTTACAGTCTCCGAAGAATATCTCGGGAATGAAAGAACAACCACTGCGTCGTCCTTCGTTGCGTGCATAAGGACTTCGAGAGGCTCCTTGTGTTCGCCGTTGGCAATCTTTACGTTGCCGCCCAGAAGAAGGTTCAGATAATACGCAAGGTACTCAACAAGAAACGATGAGGTTCTCGATGCCATAAGGTAGACGGTTTTAGCTTTCATAATGGCATCTATCACATTATCGAACTCATCAGCATCAAGCTCATCCACAGTATCTTTTATGTTCTGCATATCGTGTCTGAGAACTTCCCTGATACTCTCAAAGCCATATTTCTCAAATCCCGGCATATCGATCCTCTGCAGTGTCGTAAGAGCACTCTTTGAGCTGTTTTTTAATGCCTGACGAAACTCCGGATATCCTTCATACCCTAAAAGCGTAGTAAGACGCAGAACCGTCGCCACACTCGTGGATGTATGTTCCGCGAGTATGTTTATGGTCATGTATGAAGCTTTTTCGAGATTGCCCGTAATGTAATCCGCAATATTCTTATGCTGCTTGCTGAGCTTTGCATATACTGCGTGAATTCGTTTGATGACATCGCTGTTACCGTCAAATTCAACCTTACTGCCCATATTTCCCCCTATATTTTTTCAACAAGTATATATACAGGGCTCGTTTCCCTGCGGTTGATGTGGCTTGTCAGTGCCACATTGAATTCTCTGTTTTTAAGTGTTTCAAGATATGACCTCAAAGCTTCGTATTCATCTGCGGCACCTTCGTGTCCGAGATATGCGCATATTGAGATATATCCGCCGTCAGAGAGGTTTTCCGCTGCATATTTTATTGCACTGAGAGTACTCTCTGCCTTTGTGGTAAGGCTCTTGTCAGCTCCCGGAAGATAACCGAGATTAAATACCGCAAGGTCAATTTTCTCCGTAACATACTCTCCCATTTTTGCGTGGGAATCACATATGAGCGTTACGTTTTGTATATTATTTTCTCCGAGAAGCGCCTTTGTGTTTTCTATGGCCTTATCCTGAATGTCAAATGCGTATATTTTAGCTTCCGGTGCCAGCTTTGCAAGAAAAAGTGTGTCGTTTCCGTTGCCGCAGGTCCCGTCAACAATAATACCCGCACCGCCCGGGAGTATCTTCTCAAAATATATATGGGCGATATCGTTTACGTTATTTATAAGTTTATTTTGATTCATTCTCTGCTTTTTTTGCTTCTTCTTCAAGCTTTTTCTGTTCACTCGGGCAGGGCTTGGAGAATGTTTCGATTATGTCAATACAGATGCTGTCTTCCGGCATTTCAAGATCTTTCGCTCTCTGCAAAGATGCTTCATCTGTGTTTGCTACTTTGCAGATGCTGTAAAGCATTTCTTTTCTGAGGTTTTCATCTTTTGTCTCAAAGAATACGAATCTGCAGAAGTTCTTTGCACCGTCAAATGCGATAGCTCTGAGAAGAGCATCAAATGTTGAGAACTGACATACACCCTTTTCAAGTCTTGTCACAACAAAGCTGTCGTATTTTTTGTGCCATTCCGCAAGACCGTCATATTTGTCTTCAACTTCCAGAATGTAGCAGCTTTCATCTTTTACGTTATACTGTTCTCTCTGTTCGTCTGTCGCTTTCTTTATTGTAAATGCAAGTAATTCCATAATTTATTTTCCTCCGATAAGTTTTTTTACTTCTTTTGCTGTAAGTTTTCTGTATTCTCCCGGCTTCAGTTCACCGAGATCGATTCCGCCTTCGCTTATTCTTTTCAGTTCTATTACGCTGTGACCGATGCAGTCGCACATTCTCCTGACCTGTCTTTTTTTACCTTCCCTCAGAGTAATCTGAAGGAGGCTGTCACCTTTTACCATTCTGATAAGCCGTACGTAAGATGCCTTCAGAAGCTCATCGCTTGACACGACACCTTTTTTAAGCTTGTTCATATCGTCATTGTCAACCTTGCCCTTTACAAGTGCCTCATACGTCTTTTCC
This sequence comes from Anaerofustis stercorihominis, assembly GCA_015058295.1. Lineage (GTDB taxonomy): Bacteria > Bacillota > Clostridia > Eubacteriales > Anaerofustaceae > SVCP01. The sequence goes on along the minus strand of SVCP01000016.1, from coordinate 8,217 downwards.
TTTTCAAACTTCGGGTGAGTAAGCTTATAACTCAGGTTCCCGTCATTTGTAAGGAATATAAGCCCCGTAGTGTCCTTGTCAAGCCTGCCGATGGGATATATACGGCTCTTTTCACCTTCGATAAGATCCACAACCGTCGTTTCACCGTATTTTGACTTTGCGGCGCTGATCACTCCTTTTGGCTTGTTCAGCATATAATAAACTGCCTGCTCTTCATATTTCAGCGGTTTGTCGTTGAATGTCACCACATCATTTTTCTCGTCAACATCATACGCAAGGTCTTTCATCACCCTGCCGTTGACCTTTATTTTTCCCATAAGGATATATTCCTCGCATTTTCTGCGGGAAGCTACTCCGCAGCCTGCAAGATATTTATTGATTCTCATATTCTGTCTTTCCGTGTAAAATTAATGACATATGTCATCTTTTACATTTTAGCATATTTTTTCCGCATTCTCCACAAAAAACATCAAAAATCACGGCCTTCACGAAAAAAAATTACTCAAAATTTTCACCACCGGCAATATATCACCGGAAAAGCATCCAACATACTGCAAAATAACAAAAGTAAACACAAAATTCTCCGGAAAAATCGGCATATGAAATTCACGAAAATGCCATCCCCTGCGCAAAGGGAGGGAAAATGCGACATAGTCGCACAGGGAGGGATCGACAATGTTAAACAACAAAATAAAAAGAGATACTCCATGAGTATCTCCCAAACCGTCAAAAAAATTTTGACGGTTTGTTCTTTATTCACAGGTTGTTCGAAAAGTCCAAAGGCAAGGCATAATTTTTATGCGGAAAAGCGTGGTTTACTACCTGTAAATGAGCTTTTTCGCATGAAAATTTAACACAGCAAGGCAAATCTCCACAAAGAATCAAATCAAAGATTTGCCGGTTTGGGCTTTTCAACAAGCTGAGAGATACTCCGTGAGTATCTCTTTTGTAAGCTTTAAATTAATGGCATTTTTCTTCGCCGCAGTCATGATCGCCACAATCATGATCATCACAGTCATGGTCTTCACCGTGATCATGGCCGCAGTTTGCATCAGCAATCTGTTCCAGTGTTCCGCCGATAAGCTTTGATACAGCAACATCAGCAAGACCGCTGTTACCTGCATAAAGTGTAACGCCTGCCTGAGAAAGTGCTCTCTGTGCACCGCCGCCGATTCCGCCACAGATAAGAATATCTGCATTGATGTCAGCAAGAAGTCCCGCAAGTGCCCCGTGGCCGCTTCCGTTAGTATCAATAACTTCCATTGCAACTACTTCTTTGTTTTCCACTGTGTATACCTTGAACTGTTCTGTGTGTCCGAAATGCTGGAAAATCTGTCCGTTTTCGTATGTTACCGCAATCTTCATTTATACTACCTCTTTATATTCATTTTTGACATATGTCATTTACTGTCCTTGTGCATTATACTCCTGTTTATGGCATATGTCAATAACCCTCAGCAAGTTTATACAAAATTCATACTTTGAAAAGACTTGCATTGTTTGTACTAGTCCGTGAGTATGCCTGCTTCGCAGGCTTTATAAACCGATACAGTCAATTACCTTGAATGCTTACTGTTCACATTTATGCTCAGTATAAATTTTCACAGGCAAAGCGACTTGTGAATCGTTGTCAGACGCGTACTTCAAGTGTATGCAACCGACAACAACAGGAAAATAACGCAGCATAAAAACTCAGCCAAACAGTATGCACAGGATAAATCGCCATAGACGGGTGCGGCTTTTGCGACGGCGAAGGGAGCGTACTTAAGCGTACGTGACCGCCGACGGAGTAAAAACAATCCCGTATATGACGATTTAGACAAGCATAAAATCGATTTCGCCTGTCAGCTTGTCCACCCGGACACACTCCACCTCAACCGTATCCCCTAACGAATATACATCCCCGTGCCTTCTTCCGACAACTTTGAGAGAAACGGTATCCGCTTCGTAATAATCATCTTCCATTGTGTGAAGCGGTACAAACCCTTCGATGAGGTTTCCGAGCTGAACGAAAAATCCGCTTCTGATAACTCCGCTGATGATTCCCGTAAATACCTCATCACGATATTCTTCCACGAAATCCGCCATATATAACTTGTCGCAGTATCTTTCCGCTTCTTCCGCCACTCTTTCCCTTGCGGAAGTGTCTGTTGCAACTTTCGGGAGAGTTTCGGAAAGACGGTCCATTTCTTCTTTTGTGAGAGTGCCCGAAATAATCTTTCCGAGAACACGGTGCACCACAAGATCGGGATATCTTCTGATGGGAGAAGTAAAGTGAGTGTAATACTCATACCCGAGAGCGAAATGTGATTTGTTTTCCACGCTGTAGCAAGCCTTTTTCATACAACGGAGGAGCATTTTCCTTATGATAAATTCATCTCCTTCACCACGTATTCCCGAAAGGAACTTGTTCAGAATACTCGAATAATATTCATCTTTCAGTCTCAGAGAATGCCCCATAAGCGACATCTGTGTGCGGAAATCATCTAATTTTTCCTTGTCCGGCTCTTCGTGACTGCGATAAAGGGACGCTACGCCTGCGGAAGAAATAAACTCCGCAACGGTGGTGTTTGTGATGAGCATAAATTCCTCAATAACCCTCTGGGCAATTCCTCTTTCACGGATAAATATATCTTCTATCCTGCCGTTTTCGATGTATACTTCCGACTCAGGCAGATCAAGATCGATGCTTCCCCGTTTGTTTCTCTTTTCGTTGAGAATCTTCCAGAGTGTTTTCATAAGAAAAAGATCGTTTTTGAGAATTTCGTATTCTTCGGGAAGAGAAGTTTCCCCGTCATACAGCCTGTTCACATTTTCGTATGTGAGTTTTCCACGGGAGCGGATAATGGATTTATAGAAGTCTGCGGAAAGCACCTTCCCTTTGCTGTCAATTTCCATCTCCACGGAAAAAGCAAGTCTGTCAACGTGTGGTGAAAGGGAACATAAATTCTCGCAAAGCTCTCCGGGGAGCATATGCACTGCCCTGCCGGGGAAATATACACTTGTTCCTCTTTCATAGGCACATTTGTCGATAATATCCCCTTCCTGCACAAAATGACTTACATCTGCGATACTTACGATGAGTGTAAAAATTTCTCCGTCATAATCAATACATACAGCATCATCAAGGTCTTTCGCAGTCTCACCGTCAATGGTGAAGATATTTTTATCCCTCAGATCCCGTCTTAAAGACAGATCTTCGGAATTTATTCTGTCAATAAGTGTTTTTGAGTAATCTATGACCCGGCTGTCGAAAATATCGTCAATATCATATTTCGCCATTGCCATTTTAATATTTATATCCTTGTCGTGAAGATTCCCTACAACACGTGTGATCTTCGCATACTGTCTGCTTGAATTCTTGTCTATTTTTCCGAGCTGCTTTACAAGAACTATATCGTTATATCTTGCACCCATAGTGTTTACAAGATCGAACGTTCCCGCGCCCGAGCAATCCACAAACAAAGAACCCTTTCTTCCCCTTTTTACGATTCCCGGGAAGCTCTTTTCCGCTCTTTGTGTTATGCGGATGATCTTTCCTTCGGCTTTTTTGTCGCCGTGGGCGGGAGTGATGATATTTACGATTACTTTATCCCCGTCCTGAGCGGAAAACATATTTTTCGGAGCGATAAATATATCTCCCATATCTCCCGGCTCATCAAGGACAACAAAACCGAAGTTTCCGTTTCCTTTTCTGAATGAACCTGAACGGGTAATTTCTCCTGCATTTACACGGACGTATTTATTTTTGGAGTTTCTTACAAGAACTCCCTCACTTTCCAATTCATCAAGAATCAGTTTAAGATTATCTTTATCTTCAGAAGATGTGATCCCCATAAGATAATAAAAATCCTTTGCCTTCAGAGGCATATAATTTTCGTTTTGTATAATTTCAATAAGTTTCTCTTTCATGCTTATATGATACCAAAAAAATCACCGGATAACGCAAAAAATCACACAAAAACATACGAAATATACTTAAAATCTGTTATACTGTATTGATAAAAGAAAAAATCAACGTTTTAATACGAAAATAATACACACGAGGCACAAAATGACAAACTACATTTTCTCCAATCATGACACAACCGCTCTTGCAAAGAAATACTCAACCCCCCTTTATGTCATCAGCCAGGACATAATCGAAAAGAGCATCAACGAAATAAAAACAGCGTTTGAAAACGAAAATATAGAGTACTCCATAAACTACGCAGGCAAAGCATTTCTTAATACTGCCATGGCAAAGATCGTAAACAAAAACGGCATCAACCTCGATGTTGTTTCCGAAGGAGAGCTTCTTACAGCCCTCGCAGCAGGCCTTCCCGCAGAAAGAATAACATTTCACGGCAGTAACAAGACAGACCGTGAAATAACCCTTGCCATAAACTCAGGCGTAGGAAAAATAACAATAGATTCAGTCGACGAGATAAAAAGAGTCGATACCATCGCCCGCAGTCTCGGAAAAGTACAGAAAGTACATATCCGTGTATCTCCGGGTGTTGAGGCACACACCCACGAATATATCCAGACAGGAAAGACAGACTCCAAATTCGGTATCCCCCTTTCGCAGGCAATTCAGAGCGCAATCATGTGTAAGGAAGCGGAAAATATCAACCTCACAGGTATTCACTGCCACATCGGTTCGTCTATCGCAGCAGTTGATCCTTTCGGCGTAACAATGAGAGTTATGCTCGAGCTGTTCTATAACATAAGAACACTCGATATCCCCCTTACAGACATAAACTTAGGCGGAGGTTTCGGAGTTGTTTACCTCAAAGGCGACACACGTTTTGATGTAAATGCATACACAAAACTTCTCCGCAAAGAACTCGATTCATATATTGCAAAATCTCCCGATAAGACAGTTCCGAAAATCATGGTGGAACCGGGAAGATTTATCATTTCCGAAGCAGGTATCACCCTTTATACGGTAGGTACCGTAAAAGAGATACCCGGCATAAGAAAATATGTATCCGTTGACGGATCCCTTGCGGACAATCCACGTCCTGCACTTTATCAGGCGGTATATGATGCTGTGGTTGCGAATAAATATGATGAAGAGCCTGTTGAGTGCGTAACAATCAGCGGCCGTGCCTGTGAGACAGACACCCTCATAAAAGACATTACCCTTCCGGTCCTTGAAAGAGGAGATATTCTTGCCGTCAAATGCACAGGCGCATACAACTACTCAATGGCAAGCAACTACAACCGTCTCGCAAAACCTGCAGTGGTCCTTCTCAAAGGCGACAAGGATGAACTTATGGTAAAAAGAGAAACTGTTCAGCAGGTAATGCAGAATGACGTTATCCCCTCATGGCTTGAAGAATAAAATACGGAGGAAAACTCATTGATCGAAACAATTCTTGATTATGTTGTAATAATTGCCGTTGCGCTTTTGTCCATTATGATACACGAATGTGCCCACGGCTATGCGGCACTTTATATGGGAGACAGTACCGCGAAGGACCGTGGCAGACTTACTCTGAATCCGGTAAAACACATCGACCCGTTCGGACTTTTGTGTATGGTACTGTTCAAATTCGGCTGGGCGAAGCCTGTTCCCATAAACCCCGTCAGATTCTCCGACAGGAAAAAAGGTATGAGGCTTGTAAGTATCGCAGGCGTTACGGCGAATATGATAATGAGCATTGTTTTTGCTGTACTTCTGAGAATATTTATGTATTTTGATCTGTATTATCTGAATCTGTTCTTTGTCTATGGTATTCAGCTCAATATCGGATATGCGGTATTCAACCTCGTCCCCCTTCCGCCCCTTGACGGAAGCAAGCTCATAGCGACATTCCTTCCGAGGAAGTACGAGTATTATATGTATAAATATGAAAAGTATCTTTATATCATACTCATCGCCCTTATTTATACAGGCGTGCTTACAGATATCATATCAATACCCATAAACGGAATATACTATTTCATTTTAAATGCAATAGTATTCTGAGGAATATATGAACGAAGAAAATATTTTAAAACTACCGAATTACGAAGGACCCCTTGAGCTTTTATTGTCCCTTATTGCAAAAAACGAAGTGGATATCTTCGATATTCCCATTTCGCTGATAACACAGCAGTACATGGATTATATTTATACCATGAACTCCTTCAACATCGAGCTTGCCACGGATTTTGTGGTAATGGCTGCAAAGCTCATAGAAATAAAATCAAAAATGATGCTTCCGAAAGAGACGGACGAAGAAACCGGTGAAGAGATCGACCCGAGAGAAGAACTTGTGAAAAGACTTCTTGAGTATTCCGCATTCAAAAATATTGCATCAACCCTCTCACAGATGGAAAGCGAATATGTCCGTCATTTCTCCAGAGAACAGTTTTTTTATGAAGAACTGAATAACTCCAACGACGAACTCGATCTGACGGCAGAAATGATTATCTCAGCCATGAGCAGGGTACTTCTGAAAAGACGTATAAGAATAGAAGAAGACCTGCCTATGATAATGAGTACGGAGGAATTCTCCGTAGATGAAATAATGCTTGACCTATCGGGAAAACTCCGTGAGAAACAAACACTCACTTTCGAGGAGATCATTATCTCCCACCCCACAAAAGCATACATTTCATCCGTGTTCCTCGCCATACTTGAAATGTACAAAACAGGTGAAATAATCCTCACCCAGGAATACTTACATTCCGATATACTGATAAAGAAGAGTGAAAAAAATGCAGGAAACTAAATACATTATAGAATCCATTCTCTTTGCAAGCGGAGAATCCGTAAATATTGCAAAAATCGCCGAGATAATCGGATATGACTACGAAGACATATATCCCGTCATCTGTGAACTCAGAGACGAATACGACGAAAAACAAAGAGGAATGAGTATCATCATCACAAACGAGACCGCAAAAATGATCTCCCGTGACAAATACTTCCCGTACATAAAAGAGCTTCTCGCATCTCCCGAAAACACAACCCTTTCACAGGCTGCCCTCGAGACCCTCGCAATCGTCGCCTACCGTCAGCCTGTTACAAGATCCGATATCGAAAGCATAAGAGGTGTGCAGTCATCATCTTCTCTTGACACACTCCTTGCGAGAGGACTTGTCAGAAGCGCAGGAAGGCTTGAACTTCCGGGAAGACCTGTGGGATATGTTACGACGGATGAATTTCTGCAGTTTATGCAGATAGAAGACATCAAAGAACTTCCGCAGTTTGAAAGCTTCGCCTCAATGCCTCTTACGGAAAATGAGGAAACAAATTGATGAAGAATAACAGGGGGAGGATTCATTCTTCCCTTTACTCATTTATCCCGAAGAAAATAAACAACCGTATCGTAATCAAGATATATGATCTGCTGCGCAAACTGCAGAGACTCAGAAAAAACGATTATAACCATTTTTCAGCTAATCTCAGGGCATTTGAACGGCATTTGCCCCATATAAGAAAGTCTCACGGCTACATAAACGATCAGCATAACTATACGGATATGTATTACGGAAAAGTAACAGTATCTTACAGCGGCTGCGGAGTAATCGCCGTATATAACATACTCAACTGTTTCGGCACAGAAAGAGAAATGAACCTTGCATATCTCATCAAGGAATTCGAGACAGACGGAATGGTTCTCTCCGGCAGAGGCGGGACTTCCCCCCTGGCGGCATATGATTATTTTTTGCGTCACGGCTATAATGTGCGTTTTACTGCGGATATAAATGAAGTTCAAAATATCACAGCAGATGCATATATCGCAACCATCTACAACAACAAAGATGACATCTCCCGCAATATTCACTCAATTGCGATTGTAAGAAACGAAAACGGCAGATTCATCGCTCTCAACTGCGACTGCAACGGGACGATTCCCGAAGAATACGAAAGTATCCACGAACTTTTATGCCACATAAAAAATAAGAACGCAAAGATGATATGTATTCTCGGAATAGACTGAAATTTAAATTAACATACGAAAATGCTGTTATTTATCCGCATTTTCGTGTATAATTGATTGAATAGACAAAGATGAAAGGAAAACCCATGGCTTACAAAAACAATAAACCCTTTGAAGATAGAAAAAACAATAAAACAACAGGCAGACCTGAACGCAGAAACGACCGCAATGACGGAGAAAGAAGAAACAATGACCGCAGGGAACGTTCTTTTGCAAAGGACAACAGACCTGAAAGAAAAAATGAACGCCCCGCAAGAAAACCGCAGGAAAGACCGCAGAAGTTCATTTTTTCTTTCAG
>SVCP01000015.1 GCA_015058295.1 Anaerofustis stercorihominis | reverse complement strand
TTATTACTTTCCAAAGCCCGCCGCAGGCGGCAGCGCGACGCGCAGCGTCGCAAGAAAAGGGTGGGCGGGTGGGAATTAGTACTTTTTTAAGCACAAGAAGATATAAACAAGAATATACGGCACAGACTGTTATTACTTTCCCATACTCGCGGAAATCCCATTTCCGCGATGAAGGAGAAACAGCTTTATGGAAGGAGAAAGTGCCGTGAGGTGCTTTCGAGAGAAATCAGAGATGTTTCGACGCGGGTGGGTGGGAATTAGTACTTTCTTAAACAAAAGAAGAAATTAACAAGAATATACGGCATAACGGCAGTCACTTTCCCGGACTCTCCGACTGCCTGCACAATACAAAAACCGTCCCCTGTCAAAAGGGACGGTTTATATTTTTTAAAAGAAACAACTAACAATTTATTTTTCAAGCGCCGCTGCCACAAAATCCTTGAAAAGCGGATGCGGTCTGTTTGGACGGGATTTAAGTTCCGGATGTGCCTGTGTGGCAACAAACCACGGATGATCTTCAAGTTCGATAATTTCAACCAAAAGTCCGTCCGGAGACTGTCCGCTGACGATCATACCTGCTTCTTCAAGTCTTGCACGGTATTCGTTATTTACTTCATAACGGTGTCTGTGGCGTTCAACGATTTCTGTTGTGCCGTAAGCAGCATATGCCTTTGTGCCTTCCTTGAGAACGCACGGATATACACCAAGACGCATTGTGCCGCCTTTGTCAACGATATTCTTCTGTACCGGCATAATGTCGATAACGGGATTGAGTGTTTCAGCATCGAATTCACTGCTGTTGGCATCCTGAATACCCATTACGTTTCTTGCAAATTCAATAACCGTTGTCTGCATACCCATGCAGATGCCGAGGAACGGGATCTTGTTTTCTCTTGCGTATTTTGCCGCAAGGATCTTTCCTTCAACACCACGGTATCCGAAACCGCCGGGAACGAGGATTCCGTCATAACCTTTGAGTGTTTCGTCTACGTTTTCAGCTGTGATGTCAGCTGCCTGCAGCCATGCGATGTTTACTTTCGCATCGTTATGGATTCCTGCATGATGAAGAGCTTCCGCAACAGAGAGATATGCGTCTCTGAGTTCAACATATTTTCCTACGAGAGCGATGTTGACCTGTTTGTCCACATTTCTTTCTCTTTCAACAACAGCTGTCCATTCTTCGAGGTCCACTTTTTCGTATTCAATACCGAATTTTTCGCATACAAGATCCGCAAGACCCTGTTTTTCAAGAAGAAGCGGTACTTCGTAAAGTGAATCAGCATCCAGGTTTGCGATTACGGCTCTCTTTTCAACGTTGCAGAAAAGGCTGATCTTGTCTTTTACGCTGTCATCAAAGGGCACTTCGCTTCTGAGGATAATGATATCCGGCTGAATACCAAGGCCGAGAAGTTCCTTTACGCTGTGCTGTGTCGGTTTTGTTTTTAATTCGCCTGATTTTGAAAGATACGGAAGGAGTGTAACATGAACGAAAAGTGTTCTTGATACGCCCAGGTCATAGCGGAGCTGTCTGATAGCTTCCAGGTACGGCTGACTTTCGATATCCCCTACCGTTCCGCCGATTTCGCTGATGATTACATCCGCATCACTCTGTACACCCGCATCGAGGATGAAGTTCTTGATAGCATCTGTGATGTGCGGGATAACCTGTACTGTTCCGCCCTGATATTCTCCTCTTCTCTCGTTGGAGATTACAGACCAGTATATCTTACCTGTTGTGATTGTGCTTGACTTGGAAAGATTTTCGTCGATGAATCTTTCATAGTGCCCGAGGTCAAGGTCAGCTTCGGTACCGTCGTCAGTTACGAAAACTTCGCCGTGCTGATACGGAGACATTGTGCTCGGTGCATAGTTAAGATACGGGTCAAGTTTCTGTGAAAAGACTTTCAGGCCTCTTGCTTTGAGAAGTCTGCCGAGGGATGCTGCTGTGATCCCTTTTCCAAGTGAAGATACGACCCCACCGGTTACAAAAATATAGAATGGCTTCATAACTACTCCTCCATAGGGTTCTTTTTAATAAAATGACTCTTTATTTTATCAAAGTTGCTGTAAATTGTAAAGACTATTACGTAATAAATTACAGCAAATACGGCGATTGTCAGGGTACTTCCGCTGTATATTCCCGCTCCCATTGCATTTGTTATAATGCAGGAAGGTATCCTTCCGATGATGACATAGCCGAGGAATGTAAGAAACGTAAGGTCCGTGATCCCCGCGAGAAGGCAGATTGCATCATCCGGCACAAACGGAACGAGAAACAGCCCGAGAAGAAATCCCCTTGCTTTCCTGCCGTTCATCTTAGGCAGATATTTTTCTACGGTTTCGGGCTTTACGAACTTGTTGACTGCGGCCATTCCGTATTTGTTTCCGAGCCAGAACATAAACATGGAACCCAGTATTACGGACAGTGAGTTGTATACGCTTCCCCATATCATTCCGAAAAGCGCACCGCCCACAAGGCCGGTAATATTTCCGGGAATAGGTGCGGCGATAACCTGCAGAGTCTGTATACCTATGAATACGAACGGTGCCCACATACCGAACTGCCCGATATATGCCGTAAGTTTGTCCCTGTCCGAAAGGGTATCCCATCCCATATCCCATATGAGAAGGACAATAAGCCCCACAACCGCTATGATAAACAGCACAGGTGCATATTTTTTTATTTTGTCAATCATACCCTAGCCCTTCAGAGCTATAGCCTTTTTAGCCTGAAGAACGATATTTTCCGCCGTAAGGCCGTATTTTTCCAGAAGCTCATCCGGCTTTCCGCTTTCACCGAAGCTGTCCTGTACAGCAACAGCCATAAGCGGTGCGGGATAATTGTTTGCAAGAGCCTGAGCGATAACGCTGTTGAGTCCGCCATAGACTGAATGTTCTTCGCATGTAACGGCACAGCCTGTCTTTTTTACAACTTCGATGATCTTGTCTGTATCAAGAGGCTTGATCGTAGCAACATTTACTACTTCGGCGCTGATACCTTCTGCCCTGAGCATTTCTGCTGCTTTGAGAGCCTTCGCAACCATGATACCGCATGCAAAAATAGCTACGTCGCTTCCTTCTGTGATCACTTTTGCCTTGCCGATTTCGAATTTATATGTTTCGTCGAAAATAACGTCTGTTTTTCCTCTTCCGAAACGCATATATACGGGGCCGTCAACTTCTGCCGCCGCAAAAACAACCTGTTTCGCTTCCGTATCATCTGCGGGAACGATAACTGTCATATTCGGAAGTGCGTTCATAAGAGCAACATCTTCCAGCATCTGATGTGTTGCGCCGTCTTCGCCGACCGTAAGGCCTGCGTGTGTCATGGCGAGCTTCACATTGAGTTTCGGGTAGCAGATTGCGTTTCTTACAGCATCATAGATTCTGCCTGTTCCGAAAACAGCAAATGTTGAGATAAACGGAACTTTTCCGCATGCAGCCATACCTGCCGCCATGCCTGCCATATTCATTTCAGCGATACCGGCGTTGAAATGTCTTTCCGGGAAGGCTTTTCTGAATACAGCTGTCTTTGTGGAGCCTGAAAGATCCGCATCAAAAACTACTACATTTTCATTTATTTTACCCAGCTCCGCAAGCGCATTGCCGTAAGATTCTCTTGTAGCGATCATATTACTCATTTTACAGCCTCCGTGATTTCCTTGATTGCCGCTTCTCTCTGTTCAGCATTGGGTGCTGTTCCGTGCCATGAAGCATTGTTTTCCATAAAGGATACGCCTTTGCCCTTTGTGGTCTTTGCGATGATTGCCGTCGGACGACCTTTTGTCTGTTTCGCGTTATCAAAAGCTTCTCTCAGAGATGCAAAATCATGTCCGTCAACTTCAAGTGCGTTGAAGCCGAATGCCTCGAGCTTTTCTTTGATGGGATACGGAGACATAACTTTGTTTATTTCTCCGTCGATCTGAAGGTTGTTGTTGTCGATGATGACGCAGAGGTTGTCAAGGCAGTAATGAGCAGCACTCATGAATGCTTCCCATACTGTGCCTTCCTGAATTTCCCCGTCACCGAGGAGTGTGTATACTCTGTAGTCTTTCTTGTCAAGTTTTCCCGCAAGAGCCATACCTACGGCACTGCATACACCGAGACCGAGAGAACCCGTGCTCATATCAACTCCCGTAACTTTGTTCATATCCGGGTGTCCCTGAAGCTTTGAATTTATGCGGCGGAAAGACTTCAGGTCTTCCTTTGTGAGAACGCCCTTCTGTTCGAGAACGCCATACAAAAGAGGAGATGCGTGACCTTTGCTGAGAACGAAACGGTCTCTGTCGGGATCATCATATGAGGGAATATTCATAACTTCAAACTGCAGAAGAGTAAGTATCTCAACGCCCGAAAGGCTTCCGCCCGGGTGGCCGCTGTTTGCATCTGCTGTCTGATTGATTATGTTTACTCTGACATTTGAAGCAATTTCTTTTAAATTCATGTTTTTACTCCGATATATTAGTTGAACAATTCGCTTACGGAATCACCTGTGTGAACTCTCTTGATTACATCAGCAAGAAGCGGAGCGATGGATACGACTTCGATCTTGTCGAGACGTTTTTCTTCCGGAAGGGGAATTGTGTTTGTCATGATAAATTTGTCGATTGCCGAATTTTTGATTCTTTCAACTGCAGGGCCTGAAAGAAGACCGTGTGTGCAGGATACAAAGATATGTTCGGCGCCGAGAGTTTTCAGTGCGTTTGCCGCACCTACGATAGTACCTGCCGTATCTACCATATCATCGATCATAATAACGTCTTTTCCTTCTACATCGCCGATGATGTTCATAACTTCCGCAACGTTGTCCTTCGGACGGCGTTTGTCAACGATAGCAAGGGGCACACCGAGTCTTTCAGCAAGTGCTCTTGAACGCTTTGCGCTTCCTACGTCCGGAGATACAACTACCATGTTGTCAAGGTCATATTCGTGGCACATGATGTATTCGGCGATAATGGGCATTGCCTGAAGTCTGTCTACGGGGATATTGAAGAATCCCATGATCTGGTCTGCGTGAAGGTCACATGCGATAACTCTGTCTGCACCTGCAACGCTGATAAGATCAGCAACGAGCTTTGAGGAAATAGGAACACGCGCCTTTTCCTTTCTGTCCTGTCTTGCATAGCAGTAATACGGCATTACAACGTTGATTCTGCCTGCTGAAGCTCTCTTGAGTGCGTCGATAAGAATAAGTATTTCCATAAGGCTGTCGTTTGCCGGCGGGCATGCGGGCTGGAGGATAAATACGTCTTTTCCTCTGACAGATTCATGGATCGTAACGGAAATTTCGCCGTCTGCGAATCTGACTACAGATGTGTCACAGAGGGGGATGCCGAGAATTCCGGAAATTTCTTCCGAAAGGGGACGGTTCGCGTTACCTGAGATAAGTGCGATTTCAGAAAAATAGTTCATAGTTGTTTCTTCCTGTCTTTCAATGAATAAATTATGATTGTTAGTTTGTATTATATCAATGCCTTTCGGCACGGATAGCGCTTTGGGTTATTTATGTCTTTTTCTTTTTGTTTCCTGTCTTGCCCTTGCAATGACAAAGCTGTCTTCCGGAGTGTCGTCCGTAACATTTGCACCTGCGGCAACGAATGTGCCTTTTCCTACATTTACAGGTGAAATGATCGTCGTGTTGCAGCCGATGAAGCTGTCACGGCCCACATAGCTGCGGTGTTTGTTTACTCCGTCGTAGTTTGCGAAGATTACTCCGCAACCGATATTTACATTTTCTTCAATATCAACATCACCTAAATATGCGTGGTGTGATGCCTTGACTCCGTCTGAGAGCTTGGCATTTTTCAGTTCCACGAAGTTGCCTATCTTCAGGTTATCCCCGATAGCGCTCTTCGGTCTGAAATGTGCATACGGGCCGATCTTGTTACCATCGCCCATAGATGATTCTTCGAGGGTAGATGCTTCAATGAGGTTTTTATCCCCGATAGTGCAGTCAGCAATCCTTGAAGAGTATATTTCGTTTCCTTCACCGATTGTTGTCTTTCCTGTGATGATTGTTCCCGGCCAGATAACCGTGTCTCTTCCGATAACGACGCCTTTGTCGATATATGTGTTGTCGGGATCAACAAGCGTAACTCCGCTGAGCATGATCTCTTCGTTTATTCTCTTCTGCATTACTTTTGTGATCTTCGCAAGGTCAACTCTCGTGTTTACGCCTAAAACAACATCGCTGTCGTTTGTTTTGTAAGCACCGATCTTATATCCTTTCTTTGCGAACACTTCCACAAAATCCGTAAGGTAATATTCTCCCTGTGCGTTGTTGCAGTTTATTTCCCCTGCAGATTCAAGAAGCTTTTCGATGTCGATGAGATATGTGCCTGAGTTAACTTCCGTAATGAGAAGTTCATTTTCGTCTGCATCCTTTGTTTCCACGATCCTTCTGAGCTGACCGTTTTCGCGGACGATCCTTCCATAGCTGTTTTTGGTTGTGATATCAGCGCTGAGAAGGCAAAGATCATACTCTCCTCTTTCTGCGTAACCGATAAATTCGTTAAGGCTGTTTTTATCAATAAGCGGAGCATCACCGCACATTACGAGAACTTTTCCGCCCTGCTTTCTGAGGAATTCCTTACTGCTCAGAAGTGCATCCCCTGTGCCGAGAGGGGTGTACTGAACACAATATGTGTATTTGTCTGTGAGATTGGCGCGTATTTCATCGGAATTCGGCGAAACAACGATGGCTATATCATCAATTCCGCAATCTGCCGCATTGTCCGCAACATGGCGGAGAATTTCCTTGCCGCATACCTTAAAAAGCACCTTCGGTGTATCGGAACGCATTCTCGTTCCTTTGCCTGCTGCCAGTATAACTGCCGAAATTTTTGTCATATATTTTATTCTCCTGTTTTAAACTTCAAGTTTTCTTTGCAATAAAAACGCATATTATCATTATACACAATCCGCACAAAAAATACAGCTAAAAATTATGAAAATTCCTACATATTATACACTCTGCCGAATACAATACCACACACGGCACTCTTACAGAAAGAACATACACCAAAGTTAACAGCAATATTTACAAAAGCGGTTGAACAAACAAACATATTGTGATAAAATTCAAGTTGAATCTCTGCGGATTTCTCGCAAAATAAGGAGTCGTATTATGAAACAGAACAGACTTGATAATATAAAGAAAATATTTTTCGTCGGCATCGGCGGCACAAGCATGAGCGGTCTTGCACTCATCTCCCTCACAAAGGGATTTGAAGTGTCCGGAGTTGATATGCGTCCCTGCAGCTATACGGAAAAGCTCGAAAAATACGGAGTAAAGGTATATATCGGCCACGACGCAAATAACGTACCGGAAGACACTGACCTTCTCGTTTATTCTGCGGCAATCAAAGAAACAAACCCGGAAAGAATGAGAGCGAAAGAGCTGGGTATTCCGGAAATGGAAAGAAGCGTATTCCTCGGATGTCTTTCTGATTTTTATCCCGCAACAATCGCCATCAGCGGAACTCACGGAAAGACAACAACTTCATCTTTAAGTTCACTTTTGCTTTACTATGCGGATATGGACCCGTCCGTATCCATCGGAGGAACACTTGAACTTCTCGGCGGAAACTACCGCTGCGGAGAAGGAGACTATTTCGTCATCGAAGCCTGCGAATTCGTCGACAGCTTCCTTCATACAAAACACAAGATCGGAACTATCCTCAACATCGAGGAAGATCATCTTGATTACTTCACAGGCGGAATAGATCATATCCGTTCATCATTCGAAAAGTTTGCAAAGATCATCCCCGATGACGGACTTCTCATCGCAAACGGAGACGACGAACAGGTCAGAAAGATCCTTCCGAACCTTACCTGCAACATCGCGACATTCGGTTTCGGCGAAGGCAACGACTGGAGAGCTCTGAATATTTCATACGATGCTCTCGGCAAACCGACTTTTGACGCATACAAAGGCGAAGAATATTACGGAACATTCTCCCTGAATATCCCCGGAGCGCACAACGTATCCAACAGCCTTTCGGTAATTATCCTTGCTGATCATCTTGGAATCGACAAGGAAGTCATTCACAAGACATTTGCCGCATTCACAGGCGCAAACAGACGTTTCCAGCTTGCGGGAGAAGAAAGAGGCATAAAAGTATTCGAAGATTATGCTCATCACCCGACGGAACTCAGGGTAACAATCGAAGCCTGCAAGAATTACGAACACAACAAACTCTGGGTTGTATTCCAGCCGCATACATATTCAAGAACATTCTTCCTGTTTGATGAATTTGTGGCAGCGGTAAAAGATGCTGATGAAGTCATCTTCAACGACATCTACTCCGACAGAGAAGCAAACGACTGGAACATCTATTCCGAAGACCTTGCAAAAGCCGCAACGGAAAGATACGGCGCTTCCGCAAGAGTAATCTCAAAGTTCGAAGATATCGTAAAATTCATTTCCGACAACGCAGAAGAAGGCGACATCGTCCTCGTTGCGGGAAGCCAGTCCATCAACAAAGTCGCTTACGATTTGGTGGAATATCTTAAAAACAACAAATAATTATGAAACAAAAGCACCCTTATGGGTGCTTTTGTGCAGGCAGACATACAAGTGAATATGTAAATAAAATGAGTATCAGAGATAAAGAAAACCAATTGTTTGAAAGGCTCAAAGAGAGTGAATCCGTAATAATCCCCGACGGAATTGCTGACGAAACGGAATATAACAGTGCACAATACAGAATAATCTACGTTCTCAAAGAAGTAAACGGCGGCAAAGACTGGGACCTGCGCAGTTTCATCAACAACGGAGGACGCGAAAGCACATGGGATGAGATAGCAAGATGGACAGAAGGAATCCTGAATATAAACAGAGACATTCCGTGGGCGGAACTTGACAGTGACAGAGAAACAAACGCAAAAAGAAGAAAGAAATACCTGCCGAAGATCGGTGCAGTAAACATAAAAAAGACTCCCGGTACCCATACATCGGATATGAAGGAGATCTCACGTGCGGCTGCCAGATACAAAGATGCACTCATTGAACAGATAACTCTTTACGATCCCGATATCATCATAGCCTGCGCAACCGGAAAAGCTTGCAGGGAGGTCAACTATTTTTACCGCCGGGAAATAAACGACAGTGACTGGAAAATGACACACAAAGGAATATGGTATCTTGACCTTGAAGGAAAGATCTTCATTTCGTTTTCACATCCCGAGGCCAGAATCGCCGGTAACTATCTGTATTACACACTTATTGATTCGATAAAAGAGATCTTTTCCTCAAGAGAAAAATAATATCAGCAGAGGACAAGCACATGGAAAATATTTTAAGAGAAAAGGCAGCCGCCGCAGGTATATTTGAGTGCGGCACAGTAAAGACCACACAGCTTAATTTCCGCGAAGATATCAGAAACATATGCGCCGGGGAGTCCTGCGGACAATACGGCAGATGCTGGGCATGCCCTCCTGCGGTGGGGACACTTGAAGAATGCAAAGAAAGATGCCTCAGGTATGAAAATATGCTCGTATTTACGGGAAAATACGACATGGACGGGCCTTTTGATTTTGCCGGCTGGAAAACATCAATGAAAGATTTCAAGAAACTCGTATGGCGTTTCGACGAAGAAATAAAGGATATGTTTTCCGATTATATGCTTTTCTGGAATGAAGGCTGCGGAATCTGCAAGGAATGTACTTATCCTGACAGCGAATGTCGCTTCCCCGACAAAATGCATCACGCACTTGAAGGATACGGCCTGTGGGTAAGCGAGCTTGCCAGTCTTGCCGGGATAAAATACAACAACGGAGAAAATACTGTCACATATTTTGGAGCGCTTTTATACTGATATATAAAGCTGTCACGCTGTGGCAGCTTTTTTGTATAAAAAACTGCACAGCAGTTTGCGGGTCAGGGAAAGTAACTGCAGTTTGTGGCATTTATTCTTTATTGCAGGAAATATAAAAAAGCCCTCCCTTGCGTAAAAGGGAGGGAAAGAAAATCGTAAGATTTTCAGGGAGGGATCGTGAAGGAAAAGCAGTACGACAGTAAGAGGGGGGGTACATACGAATCACAACATATGATTTCCATATGGTTCTGCATATACAAACAATCCCCCTTGCAAAATCCCTGATTTTGCTTCCCCCTTTACACAAGGGGGACTTGTCCATATTCCTTTGGCGCATCGGCACAGACAGGATAATAATAATATATTCACAGCACTACACAAAATTAATGCGATGTTTATGAATATTATTTTTGAATGCGAGCTGTTTCCTAAAAGGAATTACCTTGTAGTTTTTTTCGTTTTACATTTTAATTCAAATATCATAAAATAAAAATAAAGACGGAATATTCGCGAAATTTCCATAAAAAAGCTTAAATAAGGAGACGAAAATGGCAAGAAAACCCTTTGACAAAAGTGAAATCACACCTGTAGGTCAGTATCCCGGCATCTGGGGACGTCCCGGCGCACCGAAATATGACAGACCGATAACATCAAAAGAAAACACACTTCTGTATTTTGAAGGTAAAAAACCTTACTGGATCCCGATCCTCGGCTTTGGCGGCGAAGTTCTCAGTTTCCGTCCGAGAATGCATCCGGACAACGTTGCGACACATCTCGTTGTTGACGGCGAAGAACCGATGCAGTACGAACTGGTAACAAAAGGCTGGTTCGACCTTGACTGGGTATACGTTCCTCATGTAGGCGGCGCTACGGTAAAACCGGGAGATCCGCTCATCACCGATATGAACGAATGGAAAAATATCACAAAGATCCCCGATATCAACGAACTTGACTGGGAAGGCACAGCGGAAAGAAACAAAGAATATCTTTCATCAACGGACTCTGTTCTTGAAGTATGCGCACTCAGCGGTCTGTGGGAAAGACTCATCTCCCTCATGGATGTTGAAGGTGCTGCTATCGCCCTTATCGACGAAGACCAGAAGGAAGCCGTACACAGCTTTTTCAGCGAACTCTGCGATATGTATGACGATATGATCACACGCTATAAGAAATATTTCGATATGGATATGTATCTCATGCACGATGACTGGGGAACACAGAATGCTCCGTTCTTCTCTTTGGAAACAGCAAGGGAAATGCTCGTACCGTATCTGAAGAGAATCGTTGATTCCTGCCATAAAAACGGAGTTATCTTCGAACTTCACTGCTGCGGACAGTGCGAAGAACTGGTTCCGGCAATGATCGAAGCGGGAGTTGATATCTGGTGCGGACAGACGCTCAACGATTACGAAAAACTTTCAGCACTCTATCCTGACACATGCCTCACATTCGGTATGGGAATCCCCATGCAGGACGAAAACGCAACAGAAGAAGAGCTCATGAAAGCGGCTGAAGAATTCGTTGAAGTATACAAAGACAGAAGAGTCGTAATCAACCCGTCATCATCTGATCCGAGAATGCTCATGAAGGTTTACGAAGCTTCAAGAAAATACTACGCTCAGTTCGACGAATAAAGCGATAAAAGCCCCGGCAGGCATAAAAAAGACAATATATGCTCATATGCATATGTTAAATAAAGCAATTATATTATTTCAGAAAGGACACAAAAATGACAAACAATCAGAAGAAAAAAGATGTCTGGATCTATACCATCGCCGTTTTCTTACAGGGCGTAGGTTCTTCAATGGCTATGCCGTATATGAACCTGTATATGACAGACTATCTCATGATCAACGCAGCAACAGTATCAACGGCACTCCTCGTTGCTAAATCCATCGACCTTATCGTAAGTATCGTTGCAGGTCCGGTGATGGAAAAAGTTAAATTCAAAAACGGTAAATATCGCCCGTGGCTTAAATTTATCGGTATCGTAGGCTTCATTTCCTTCGCACTTGTATACCTTGATACAAACGTTCTCGGTCTCAAATCCGAAGCTCTCAGAGCATCTATCGTTGCCATCGCATACATCGGCTTCGGTCTCGTAATGAGCTTACTCATGATCTGCCGCGGCGGCGTACTTCAGTACATGGCAGGTTCTGATATGGGCATGAGAAGTGATATCACTGCAAAATCAGCTCAGGCTACAGCTGCAGGTACTATCATCACTTCAGCAATCACACTTCCCCTCGTTGGAATCATGGGTGGTATCGTAGGCGAAAACTGGGGCTACTTCGTAGCTTGTACATCATATGCTGTATTCTACTTCATCGGCGCATTCATGATGTCAAACCTCGCAAAAACATACGACGCACCTCCCACAGCAGCAGCAAAGAAAACTGTTACTGTAAAAGAAATGGTTCAGTCAGTTGCAGGAAACAGCCAGCTTCTTATCCTCATGGTTGCTATGGCTATATTCTACATCGCTATGAACGTATTCACAGGTATCCAGGCTTACTACTTCAGATATGTTATCAATGATTACGGCTTCATGGCTACATCAATGACAATCAAGACAACATTCGCATTCGTTGCCAGCCTTATCATTCCGTCAATCGGAAGAAAACTCGGCAAGAAAAATGCTTTCATTGCAGGTATGATCCTCTATGCAGCAAGTAACCTCGGTATCTCATTCCTCGGCGCAACAAGCAAATGGGTATTCACATTCTTCACATGCACATTCACAGCAGGTATGTACATGTTCACGGCTTTCGGCGTAAACTACTACCTCGATTGCGGTGAATACGGCTACTACAAGACAGGAATCGATAACCGTGCGGTTGCTATGGCTATGTCAAATATCCCCATGAAGATAGGTTTTGCAGGTGGTTCAGCAGTAGGTGGATACGGTCTTGCATTCATCGGATACGAAGCAGGTATGGAAATCACAGAAAAATTCATTTCTGACTTCATGCTCATCATCGGTATCATCCCGGCAGTACTTTGTCTTATCGCAGCAGCAATCTTCTTCTTCGGTTACAAGATCAAGGACGAAGACGCAGCTATGTACGCAAAAGCAAATATCGAAAGAGATGCTCAGCTTGCAGCAGCAGCTCAGCAGCAGTAATACACAACACCTCAACAAAAAGCGACGGAATCCCGTCGCTTTTTGCTTTATAAAGAAAACTTTTGCGGATAAAATAAAAATCCCTCCCTTGTGTATGCATTTCACCACAAGAGAGATTCAATATTCCTCCCTTGTGCAAAGGGGGGAATAAAGCGTAAGCTTTCAGGGAGGGAATTGTGCGTAATAATATAAACTCAATACATCAGCATATAGCCAATCCCCCTGCAAAATCCGATGATTTTGCTTCCCCCTTTACACAAGGGGGACTTTTTGTGTTCTGTTTGTACGAAGTACGGAATTTCCCGAAGTTCCACCGGACACAGAACTGCAATGCACCCGTTACAGAAAAATCTCCCGTTCTGCCTCCCTTGTGCAAAGGGAGGAAAGTGCGACAAGTCGCACAGGAGGGATTGTCATATTTTCCAATATTTTCACTATGTAAGCAAGAAAATGCGGCACAGACTGTTATTGCTCTACGTAAGTCTGCGAAGCAGGCTCAGCACCGCAGGCGCGGTGCAGGCCGCAGGCCTGCAAGAAAAGGGTGGGCGGGTGGGAATTAGTACTTTTTCAGACACAAGAAGATATAAACAAGAATATATGGCATAAAGACAGTTACTTTCCCATACTCGCGGAAATGGGATTTCCGCGATAAAGGAGAAACAGCTTTATGGAACGATAAAGTGCCGTAAGGTGCTTTCGATAGGAATCAGAGCTGGCTCACACGCGTGGTTACTGTAATCTGAATTTTTCCATACGGTTAAACGGCTCAACGAAGCAGTCATACCTGACAGCCTTTCCGCTGAGGGAATGATCCGGCTTTATCCCCGCAAGATACCCGCCCTTCGGCGGACGCTTTATCACGAGTTTTTTCGGCTTTACGCCCACTGCGGCGAGGAATAACTCATTCTCGTCATCACAAGGGTTTTCGAGAGACTGTATGAGCTGAAGCTTTTTCTTCACGAGAGAGCTTTTCTGCCTTTCCGGGAACATAGGATCTAAAAGCACAACATCAATATGCTCATTTATATTCCTCATTGCCGAAATGCTGTCCTCATTGTGAACTTCCATACGCAAAACCGTCTCCCGCAATCCGGGAATTTCCCTTGCACGAAGGAGAGAATCATACAGAAGCTCATAAATTACAGGATTTCTTTCGTACATCTTCACATTAAATCCTGCCGCCGCAAGCAGAAAAGAGTCATCCCCCATCCCTGCTGTCGCATCTATTGCGGTGAGCGGACCATTATGATTTTTTATCTTTGCCGCACGCACAAGAAGCTCGCTGTTTATGTTTGCGGAAGACACCCTTCTCTGCAAGTGGGAAAAATCCCCTCTCAGAGTCAGTCCGTCGGAAGATACAAGGCTTAATCCGTCGCTGTCAAGATTAAGAACAAGTCCTCCTCCGTCACCTTCCGTAAATTTCTCCCTGAGGCGCACAGCCTGAGGAGTGTCATAACATTGTTCACTGATTCTCAGTAAAACCGCATTGTTATTTTCTGCAGTATTCATAAAACACCTGTCGTCCTGTTTTTATTGTCCGCACCTTAAATTATGCACTTCGCTGAGAAGATCATACACAGCATCTTCACTCAGTACGCCCCTTTTCAGCCCCGGAGGCAATTCGCCTCTTTCGTCTGCCTCATAATCTCTCATCCACTGCCCGCCATCATAATAATCCGTCAGCTTTTTAAGCATATCCTTTACGTTTTCATCATAATCAAATGCTTCCGGACAGTTTTTAATGGCTAAACAGAGGGAATCAAGATAAAACTCCATGATTTTTATTCTGTAAACCGTTTCGCTCATTATACATTTATCTCCGATCCCTTATACGTTTTCGTTTATGTATCCCGCATAGCAGAATCTATTCTTCTTCGTCCCAGTCGTCGGGCACCGAAAGCGGAGTTCTTCCACGGCGGAAACATTCATCGGATTTCCTGCGGATAAGCTGCTGGAACTCGTTGTATATTTCCCCGTCAATGCCGTCGAATGTCCTGAGGGTAAAAGCTGCTCTTATTTCAAAATAATACGGAATGTCTTCTGTCCATGTGTCGCAGGGATGCTCCACTTCCATCAGGTGCTCAAGAAAAGCTTTCAGAACGATATTTAATATATCTCCCCGTCTTTTATCCTGAAGACGGTTGATGTATTCCACTGTGTTTTCCGTATCACCCCACAGATATTCTTCCCCAACGGTAAAATCATCTTCCGAAGATATCCTTTTTATCTTTTCGTTAATGTCTTCTCTGTAATATTTCATATATTTTCTCCGTTTTCATTAATCTTTGCGTGTTTTTTATATTCGTTCAGAAGATACAATCCATAGATCGTACTTATCACAGTCTGTACTACAGTTATTGTTATATCCGCACCTGCGGAAGTTTCTGCGGCGAAAATACTCGTTGCGTTCACAAAAATATGTGAGATAATGCACGGCACAATACTTCCGCCGAGTAAAAACACCGCCGTATAGCAAAAACCTATGGCAGATGCATATACAAGCTGCAACAGTGTATCAAAAAGCGGCGCACCCAACAGTAAATTCACAATATGCCCCATGCCGAAGCTGACGGAAGAAACTATCACTGCGCTTTTTATGTCCGTGCGGCACATTCCTTTGAAAAGAAGCCCGCGGAATATGACTTCTTCTAAAAATCCCACAAAGACCATGCTTATTATGTAAAGAAGTGTATAAACATAAGGCTGAGTAAAGCTCACTCCGCCCCACAGATTCACACTTGAAATAATTATCAGCGGAATAAAATACAGAAAGTGTCTTTTGTCCGTCTTTACCCTGCACACTCCGAGATATTCCGAAAGGGAATGTTTTCTGATAAACAAAATCAGCACAGCTGTCAGTACGGCCCCTGCGAAAACTGTAACAAGTTTGGGTATTCCGATACTTTCTGATATCATATCGGCGTTTGCGAACGTAATAACATAAACAATTATCCATCCGACGGCAAACATCACTTCATCTTTGTCAAACAATTTTTTCATACCTTTATACTGAATCAAACCATTATTTCATATCTATCAATACAGCCCTGCAGGGAGCACCTTCCGCACCCCGGATATTAAGCGGCGCCGCCGAGAGTAAATACACCCCTTCAGGGACTTGCGCAAGACGTATTCCCTCAAGAAGAACGACGTTCCTTCCGAGTAATATTTTATGTACCGCCATAGGTGCATCCACAGGCCCTACACTCTGGGATTCGTTCCCCAGAAGGAGTATTCCGGCCTGAGCAAAGACTTCCGCCGCTTCCGCCGACACCACCGCATCGCCTTTTATGAGTATTCTTCGCCACGCATCATTATCCGCAGTCTTTGCTTTTGCAATAATTATTTCCGCATCGGAAGAGAGCACTTCCCCGCTGTGCTGCACAACACAGCACATTCCCACAAATGAATAAAGAGATATTTCGTCGATATTCTTTCCGTCTTTTATAAAATGAGACGGCGCATCTGTATGGGTGCCGTTGTGAACGCACATCTGAATGGAAGAAAGATTATACAATCCTCCGTCGTTCATATCTGTCAGCTTTTCCGTCGTCGGAACAGGATCTCCCGGATAAACCGTACATCCGAGAACTTCCTGTGATATGTCATATATTTTCATAAATTCACCTGTTTACATTTCTGCGTATTCATCAGCATACAGCGTATTGTCTATGCTGTAAAGTTCAAACTTTTTCGTGAAGTTTCCGTTTTCGTCAATTATGCAGTAAAGGGTTATCTGCGAATCTCCCGAAAATCCGAATCCGTCTTCATCCACCCAGTACCATCCGTTTGGCTGAACGATCCATTTCATAAGAAACGTACCGTCATCAAGGGATATAAAACAGGCCTCATACCGTACATCATAAAAAAGCCTCACGTTCATTTTGTTCTGCCACCGCTCATCCTCCGTTATGCCGGGGAAGTTTTTTATGTTGCCGTTTTCATCGAGTACGGCTTTTATAATATCAAGGCACTTCATATCACTGAAAAACACATCCATATCTTTCAGCCTGAAATCATAAAAACTGCTCTGTAAACTGACATATCCGTAACTCATAATCCCTCCGAAAACTCTTTATATTTATATTTTACCATATAAAAGCAATAATTAACAGCCGAAATTCCCCATAAAAAAACCACTCGTCAAAGCGAGTGGCGGTATTATTACTCAACTCCCGGAAGTTGTTCCATATTCAACATACTCAATGTTTTCATCTGCTGAACGGCCACATCATGCAACAACAGCATACGTTCCTGCTGATTTATTCCCTGACGTATCAGTGTTGCATTATAACTTTCCATATTCGATAATACAAGTAACTGATATATCGTAGCACAATCTCTGATGTTTCCTTTCTCATCGGGATTCTCTTCTCTCCATTGCTTAGCCGTCTTTCCGAACATAACCACATTCAACATATCAGCCTCCCCTGCATATGTATGGGATATCTGTGCAGGTGTCAGCTCAGGCGGTATCAGATTATCCCTGATAGCATCCGTATGAATACGATAATTCAACTTTGACAGTTCACGATTCAGATTCCAGCTCCGGGATAAACGGCTGTTTTCTTCCGATTTCAGACGTTTGTAGTCCTTGATAATGTACAGTTTGAACTCAGGGGATATCCATGAAGCAAATTCAAACGCAATATCAGAATGTGCATATGTCCCCCCGTAACGACCTGCCTTGCTCACTATCCCGATTGCGCCGGTAGCCTCTGTCCATTTCTTCGGAGACATAGTAAAAGCATTTGCTCCTGCTTTCATTTTAAACCCCTCGAATTCGAGGTGTTTAAAATCCGGATTATGCAGGCTCTCCCATAATCCGAGAAACTCAATAACATCTCTGTTGCGCATCCAGTTCTGTATAACAGCGGCGGGATCATCGCTTTTATACCGTGCGATATCCGTGATTGATATGTATTCATTTATAAAATCAGACGTATAGATGCCTATATCTATACCACTTGCATGTATCACTTCTTTAACTGTTTTTGCCATAGATACGACTGCCTCCAATCAAACATATGTTCTCTTTATGATAACATAGTGTTTTCATTTTTTCAATACATAAACACATTCCCCATAAAAAAACACCCACCGCAGTGAGTGTCAAATATACGAAAGCATTTATGCATTCGTCTGTGCCGCCTTTGCCTGTTCTTTAAGCATCTTCAGCTCCTTCTTCTGATACCGATGAGCACCGAACAGCAAAATTTCTCCCCATATCTTCACCACAAGCATAATCAGTGATGTGGCGGCATTTCCAAGATAAACAATATGAAGTGCCACATCAAGAGTATTAAGAAGCAATGGGGTCCTGTATGCGATCTTCCTGCCTTTACGCATTTTCAGCATAGAAATCACCTGCAAGAGAATGATCAGTACACACAGTCCGTAAAATACAGCCGCAACCGCATTCATTCCCGACAAAAACTGTGCTGCACCGTTATAGAATTCATTGTGGTATCCTGTAGCGGCAGCTCCCATTGTGCAAAGCTGTGCAATAACAGTATTTACAAATCCAAAGTTGATGATAACATCATACATATAATACACAGATCTGTTTGCAAGGCACTGTCCCACAATAAAAATCAGCATCATTACAAGCATAACAAACGAGTAAAATCCCGCATATCCTAAAATTTTTCTGTCCTTCATATTATAACCTCATCCGTAATATGTCATATTTGTAATGCCACATATCAGTCAATATCAATATAGAAATCGAATTTTGCGCTTTCTCCCGCTACATGAACGGAGAATGTACCTTTCAGGTCATAAAACCAGAACTCTTCGTTGAATGTGTCTGCGGGGATCTCTTTTATGATTTTGCCGTCGTTTATGACCGCAAGTTTGAAGTTTCCGCTTTCAACATTCATATGTCCGATATATATGCACACATCGCTTTTTGCGATAAAGTTCGTCAGATATATCTGTTCCACGCCGTTAAAGTTCTTTGCGGAATATTCACTGCTTTTCAGTCCGCCGATGTTTGTCTCCTTATAAGTAAGTCCCGAAGCACCTGTTGCGAGGTTGATGATGTCTTCATCCGTAATGGTCTCAAGGGTGATATCATCCCCGTTTGTGTCTTCATATTCCGTACCGCAGGCCGTAAGTGCAAAGAGCATACAAACAGCCAGCATCACGCTGAGTAATTTTTTCATATTTACCTCCATATAAATTTTATTCCGCCGTCACACAGCAAAGATGTGCGTAGTCTTCTCTCTCGCTGTATCCTGAGCCGTTGTTGTCGCTTGCATAATATGTGCATATATCATCATACGGTAAGGCAACCGTACCGTACCCTTCACGACGCCATGCGGATTTTATCATTACGCCGATGAGTACGCCGTCATCAACTATAAGTGCCGTAAGTTCATTATAATCCTCAAGGGCATAGCCGTAGTTGTTATAATTTTCTTTTGTGATCTCTCCGTATGCTGTCCTGCCTGTATGTACAGTCTCCACAATACGGTAATATTTCATCTGTTCTTCGAGGCTTTTGCCTTTCAGCTTCTCAAGAAATCCTTCCGGCCAGCGACATTCCGGGCGTATTGCATCAGTCAGCGAAAGCCCCTCTGCCACACGCTCCTTTACCCTGCTGTTTTCTTCCTGTGTCAGTCCGACTCTTTCGGCGATTTCTTCAAAAGTAAAGATCTTATATTCTTTCATCGTATATGTGCCCTTTCGTGTTTCATATATATAATATAATTATATCATACTTACACAAAAACGCACCATTTTTCTGCTGTATTGTGAACAGTCGCGCCGTCATAGCCCCTTTATCCTTCCCCCTACACAGGGGATTGACAACAAAAGCCCCGCACAATCCGCGCGGGGTTTTCTGATCTTATGTAATTAGTTTGCTGTGACTGTATACCAACCTTCACTGTTCGTTACAGTGTGTGTATCGACATTAACAAATCTGGTTGGATCACTACGGAATTTGCCGCCGGTGATGGTCGCTGAACTCATACTAAGGGTTCCGTTGAAGGTTCCTCCGGTGATGGTGTAGGATGAATTACCGGTAAGGGCTATGTTATAGGTCCCCCCTGTGATTGTGACGTTATTGTTATAGGCATTTATCGCATTTCCAGCTATGCTTCCACCGCCCTTGCTGTCCATAATGGTCATCTTTCTGTAAGCCGAGATAGAGGTGGACTGGTTAGAATATATTTTATCAAACACATTCAATTTATAACCGTTCAAATCAAGTACTATATCCGGAAGTGTGACATTGGGATCGCTTAGATGTTGGAAAGTAACATTTTTACCCAGCTTTACAGTTCCGCCTGCTCTCCATGCGGCGTCAAATTCATTGGCATTGGTAACCACAACCGCATCATCATCTTCGGGGAAGTCCGCAGCATTCCACGCAGCCTTTGCCGTGCCGAAGCCGTCTTTCTGTACCGCATAGCCTGTTACGTTGATCTTTGTTGTTTCGGGGCTGATTTTGTCCCAGCCTTCTGCGTCATTTGCCATGGCGTCGATTTTAAATTCTTCAAAAATCTCAAGATCCTTATCTTCCTGACCTTTGATGTACTCTTTGTAATATACATCGGCAACACCTTCAAGCAGAGTCCAGCCGTTTGCTGCGATCTGATCTGCGATGCTCTTGTAGCCTTTTTCGGTATTTTCCGTCTTTGCTTCATAAGAAGCGATCTGATTGTCAACTTTCACAAAGATGTAAGCATTTTCGCTGTCTTCATCCACGTGGATTGTCGGGTCCTTGATGTATGTATGATCCGGGATCAGGAGATACTCATTATCCTTCACACGGTCGGCACCTTCCACAGGCGTGCCGTACGGCTCAACCTTCGCCTCATCAAGACTCAATCCTACGGTACCTACAGTAAATGTGTTTACAGCGGAATCTGTATCAGTCAGATATGCCATAGTGCCTACGACGGATGTGGCAATTATCAGCACAGCGCACACAAACGCAAGTATCGTTTTCTTTGTATTTTTCACTTTTTTTCCTCCTTCCGGGTTAATCTGCAAAAAAATTTCCGCAGAATAAGTTCTTCTGATTCAATCACATCAATTATATATGTATGTGTATATCAAGTCAACCTGAAATCCGCATAAAACACAAAAACAGAGGCTGAATGCCTCTGCCGTATAATTATCCTGCCAACCACAAAGCCTGACAACCCCTCCGCTCCTGCGGAGCACCTCCCCTTACACAGGGGAGGCTTTATTATGCCGCATCTGTCATATTTTCAGTAAAAAGCACAACCCCATATGCAGTATTCTTCCCAAGATTCCTTTATACTTCCCCTCACGGTGGATTGTCTGCCCCCGAAAGTTCAGTAAGGCAAAACAACACGCAATTTCTGCGTGTTGTTATTCTTTTTACAGCTTGTCCGAAAAGTCCGCAGGCAAGGCGGCTTTTTAATCGACGAAGGGCGCGTACTAAAGCGTACGTAACCGCCGGCGATTAAAAAACAACACAGCAAGCCAAATCAGACGTATATTCATTCAATCAATGATTTGGCGGTGCGGGCTTTTCGGCAAGCTGAATTATTTCACCTTCACCGACACACTCACTCCGTCGCCAATAGGAAGTACGGAAGAAATGATGTCTTCACGGTCGTTTATGGCGATGAGGAATTTACGGAGTCGTTTTACGATGGTTATTTTTCTTCTTATGAGCTTGTCCGCTCCGCTGACCATACCGCGGAAAAGTACATTGTCCGCAATCAACAGCCCTCCCGGACGAAGAAGCTTCACACAATCATCCAGAAGATATATATAATGCCCTTTCGCTCCGTCGAGGAATACTATGTCGAACTGCCCCTGCATTTCCTTCACCATATCCGCAACGATAGGCTCAGCTTCGCCGAGGAGTGGGGTTATTCTGTCCGCATAGCCGTAGGAAGTGATGTTTTCCACGGCTTTTTTGTGGCTGTCCTCGTCTCTTTCTATTGTTATAACACGGGAATCTTCTCCCATGAATGAAGCGAACAGCATAGCGGAAGCGCCTACAGCAGTCCCTACTTCAAGCATATTTTTCGCCCCGTTTGATTTGATGAGCACCCTTATAAGCTGCAGCACATCATCGTGAATTACCGGATAAAGATGCTCCCTTGCGTCTTTTTTGTATTCAAGGAGAGGTTCCACCCTTTTGTATTCCGAATCGTGGGGCAGAAGGGAATTCAGGTATTCTCTGGTTCTTTCTCTCATTACTCCCAGTTGTCTCCGTATCTGTCAATATTGTCTTCGTGCTCCGAAAGTGTTTTTGCAAAAGCGCTCGTTCCGTCGCCTTTTGCGCAGAAGTAGTAATAATCATGTTCATCAGGGTAAAGCGCCGCATAGAGCGCTTCTTTTCTGAAGTTTGCGATGGGCCCCGGAGTAAGCCCGCTGTACTTATATGTGTTGTACGGATTATCCGTCTGCATCTGTTTGTATGTGAATGTATACTGGTAATCTTTATAGATATACTGAAGCGTTGCGCAGGATTCAAGGCGCATACCGTCATCGATCCTGTTATAAAATACTCCCGCAACAGTTTCGAGTTCGTCGTTTGATATGGTTTCTCTCTCGACGATTGATGCCATGGTTACCGCTTCGTCGATAGTGATGCCAAGATCATCGCATCTGTCGTAATATTCTTCCTCGAACACGTCATCAAATCTGTCAAGCATCTTCTCGATGACGTCCCTCGGGCTTGCATCAACATACACATCATATGTATCCCCGAAAAGGTATCCTTCAAGGAGACAATCCCTGCCGGAGTTTTCGTCAACATCCTTCAGAAATTCGTAGTTGTCCTGATAATAGTCAAAGTTATCTTCTATTTCTCCGAGAAATTCTTCTGCGGTAAAAAGTCCTGTTTCTTCGAGATAGTTTGATATTCTGTATGAGTCCAGCCCTTCACGGATTGTTATGGTCATGGTCTCCTTCTGTGTACCTATAAGCAGAAGTTCCGTAATCTCTTCCGCAGACATATTCTTGTTGAATGTATAGTTTCCCGCTTTCAGTGAAGAACCCACTCCTTCAATCTTTGCGTATAATTTGTATACAAACGCACTTCTGATGAGCCCGTTTTCCTTAAGTTCATCTGCGATATCACCGAGATATGAACCTTCCGTGATCTCAACACGAACGTCCTCCCCGCTTTTATCCACAGGTGAAAGCATATATTTATATCCGAATATTCCCACAGCACACATAAATATCACTGCCACAGCTATGAGAACAAGCATTCTCACAGTATCCGGTTTTTTCTTTTTATTTTTAACGCTCATAAGTTTCCCCCGCATTTTTTATATAATTCTACATTATCCGACAGCGGATTTCAAGGGTACTGCCTTTATTATTGCTGTATTCTTTTGACATTATTATCCGACAGTGATATAATTCACTGTATATACATTAACACATGTACGGAGGATATTTATGAAGAGCATGACCGGCTTCGGAATGGGTGAATATTCCGACAGCGAATTAAATATATATGTGGAAATCAAGACAGTAAACCATCGTTACAGAGATTTTTCCGTAAAAATGCCGAGAAAACTCAGCCCCCTCGAAGAAAATCTCAAAAAAGCCATCTCAGCTGTGGTAACCAGAGGAAGGGTTGAAGTTTCCGTAAGAATGCAGACAGAAGGCACAAAAGGCGGTGAGCTTTTCTATGACAGAGCCCTTGCGCTGAAATATTATGAAATACTCAACGAGCTCAGAAGCGATGTTCCCTTCGCAAAAGACGATATTTCAATCTCCCTCATCGCAAAATTCCCGGATGTTGTTACATTAAAAGAAGAAACAACAGACCTTGATTATCTCTGGGAATGTCTCTCAAAGGCAGTAAACGATGCGGCAGCTATGCTCGACAAAGCAAGAACAACCGAAGGCGAAAACCTCAAGGGAGATTTTATCTACCGTATTTCCCTTATTGAAGGATATATTGCAAAAATCAAAGAATATGCACAGGAGATTCCGAAAGCATACTACGAACAGCTCAGAAAGAGCGTTGAAGAGTTTGTGGGCGGAATCATCAACGAAAACCGTATAGCAACGGAAATGGCCATCTATGCTGACAACTGCAGCATCACGGAAGAACTCGTCCGTCTCGGTGCGCACCTGAAGAGCTTCCTGAAGATAATCGAATCAAAAGAACCTTCAGGAAGAAAGCTTGACTTCCTTCTTCAGGAAATCAACCGCGAAGCAAACACCATCGCATCAAAATCAAACAGCTTCGAAATCAGCTCCCTTGTTGTTGAAATAAAGAGCGAGCTTGAAAAGATGCGTGAACAGATCCAGAACATAGAGTAAAAGCTTACAGATTTCCGAAAAGCCCGCAAGCGGCTTCAGGCAATTAACCAGCGTATATAACTCCCGTAAGAACAAGACACAGATATTCATATGCGGGAGAATATAAATATAACCGGCAAAAGAGGAATAACCATGAAAGGTAACTTATTTGTTGTTTCCGGTCCTTCGGGAGTAGGCAAAGGAACATTATGCAAAATGCTCTGCGAAAAAGACGAAAAGATCTTTCTTTCCGTTTCCGCAACAACCCGTGCTCCGAGAGAAGGCGAAGTAAACGGCGTATCTTATCATTTCCTTACGAACGAACAGTTTGACGAAAAGGTGGCAAACGACGAATTCTACGAATGGGCCCGTGTACACAACAACCGTTACGGCACACTCAAACAGACTGTACAGGATAAACTCAATGAAGGATATGATGTCCTTCTGGAAATCGACGTGCAGGGCGGAATGAATATGAAAAAACAGGAAAATGACGCCATTCTTATATTCATTGCGCCGCCTTCGGAAGAAGTTCTCAGAGAAAGGCTCACAGGAAGACAGACAGAAACACCGGAACAGATCGAACTTCGGCTGAAAAACGCTTTCGGAGAGCTTGAATATAAGGACAGATACGATCATATCGTAATAAATGATGATCTTACAACAGCCCTTGATGAGCTTTACGCCCTTATTGTAAATGAACGAAATTCTTAAAAACAAAATAGACAATCTGCCTCTCAGAAGCGGAGTTTATATGATGCTTGACGGTGAGGGGAAGATAATCTATGTAGGCAAGGCCAAAATTCTCAGAAACCGTGTAAGAAGCTATTTTCAGAGCAGTTCCTCCCATACGGCAAAAGTAATGCATATGGTGGCAAATATCCGTGACATAAATTATGTCATTACGGACAGCGAGGCAGAGGCGCTGATTCTGGAATGTAACCTGATAAAGACACACAGGCCTTATTACAACATTTTATTAAAGGATGACAAGGCGTATCCGTACATTATGCTGAGCCTTTCGGAAGAATATCCGAGGGTTGTTTTCACGCGCAGCCGTAAAAACGACAAAAACAAATATTTCGGCCCGTATTCCGATGCTTCCGCAGTAAAAGCCACAATCGAAGCCATAAACAGGGTATATCCCCTTCAGATGTGCACGAAAAAAACATCCTTCGGTTCAGAAACGGGAAAAGTCTGCCTTAATTATCACATACATCAGTGTCTCGGCTGTTGCAGAGGAGATGTAAGCAAAGAAGTTTATTACAAGTATGTGGAGGAAGTACAGAGTATCCTCAGCGGAAAGAGCCATATACTCACGGATAAGCTGACAGCAATGATGAAAGAAGAAGCAGGCAAGCTGAATTTCGAACTTGCGGGAGAAATAAAAAAGCAGATAGACGAAATAAACAGCCTGTTTGACAAGCAGATGATAACTTCCGCATCATTTGACGAAAGGGATATCATCGGGATTCATATGGAAAACGGCACAGCATATGTGCATATGTTTATCGTGCGTGACGGAAAGACTGTGCGTACAGTCTCAAAGAAACTCAGCTGTTCCGATGAAAATTTAAGCGATGTATTGTCGAATTTTCTGCTTCAGTACTATACAGGTATGGTATATGTGCCGTCGGAAATAATCGTGCAGTGCGAAACGGATGACGACGAAGGGATTATTCAGGCACTCACAACTCTCAGAGGGAAAAAGACAAAACTTATCGTTCCGCAACGAGGCGAAAAAAAGAGACTCCTGACACTCTCCGTGAACAACGCCCGTCTTGCGGCGGAAATAGTCCGCACAAGAAAGGAAAACACACAGAAGAGAAAAAACGATGCCCTCGGCGAGATCGCGCGCCTTGCGGGAACCCGTAGTGCAAAGAGGATCGAAGCATACGATATTTCCCATATTTCAGGCAGTGATGCTGTGGGGGTGATGGTGGTATACACCGACGGAAAAAAAGACCCGTCATCCCTCAGAAAGTTCAGAATAAAATATATGGGAGGCACAGACGAGTACGGCTCCATGTCGGAAGTCATATTCCGCAGGCTCACAAGAGCGATGGAAGAACAGCAGACGAACGTGGAAAATCCCAAATTCCTGCCGCTTCCGGATATTATAATGCTTGACGGCGGAGCGACCCATGTAAAGGTAATAAAAGGTATCCTTCAGGATTTCGGATACTCTCATATAGGTATACTGGGGCTTGTAAAAAACTCAAAACATAAACTCAGAGGAATAATCACCTCCGACGGGAAAGAACATTCTCTCGGAGAAATCAACTCAGGCAAGGACATCTGTATGGCAATAAGCGAATATGTTCACGAAAAAGCCATCGGATATCACAGAAAGACAAGAACAAAGAGTGTAATAACATCGGAACTTGAAAATATTCCCGGCATAGGAAAAGAACGTGCCGCATCCCTCATGAAGTATTTCGGAAGCATTGATGCCATAAAAGAAGCCGACGAAGAAGAACTCAAAAAGGCGGAAAGAATGAATTCGGCGTCAGCAAGAGCTGTTTATGAATATTTCAGGGAAAAATAATTACATTCAGTATTCATTTTTATTGCAATAAATAGTATAATATACTCAGTTATCCGGCAAACAAAGGAGCAGATTATGCAGAAGATTCTAATTAAAGGAGGGACACCTCTCAGAGGCGAAGTATCAATCACAGGTGCAAAGAATGCGGCACTGGGAATTTTACCGGCAACACTTCTCTGCAGAGGAGAATGCGTACTTGAAAATGTCCCCCATATCAGCGATACAAAACACTACGAAACGATGCTTACAAAGCTCGGTTCCGTCATCACACACAACGCCGACGGAACCATGAGTGTAGATACAAAAGACGTTTCTGCGGACAATATATATAAGATCGAAGAAGAAAGCACCCTCATGCGTGCGTCATATTATATGATCGGTGCGCTCCTCGGGCTTTTCAATGATGTAAAGATCCCACTTCCCGGCGGATGCGACATCGGCGCAAGACCGATTGACCAGCACATCAAAGGTTTTCTTGCTCTCGGAGCGACGGTAGACCTCAGGGACGGATATATCCACGCATATACGGATAAGCTCGTAGGCTCACGTGTATATTTTGATGTGGTATCCGTAGGTGCCACAATCAACGTAATGCTCGCCGCAGTATTCGCAGAAGGCATAACCACCCTCGAAAACGTAGCGAAAGAACCCCACGTTGTGGACGTTGCAAATTTCCTGAATAAAGCAGGAGCAAAGATCGTCGGTGCGGGAACAGATGTCATCAAGATCACGGGAGTAAAAAAACTCAACCCCGTATCATACTGTGTGGTTGCGGATCAGATCACCGCAGGAACATACATGATCGCCGCCGCGGCAACGGAAGGTGATGTCCTCATAAAGAACATCATTCCGGAGCATCTTGATTCCATCAGTGCGAAAATAAAGGAAATGGGCGCGGAAATCATCGAGTTTGATGATGCACTCAGGGTAATCGGGCACAGACCTTTCAACCCCACAAAGCTGAAAACACTTCCTCATCCGGGATTCCCCACAGACCTTCAGCAGCCTATGGGAGTTCTTATGAGTATCGCCCGCGGATCAAGCTCAATTACGGAAACAATTTTCGAAAACAGATTCAAATATACAGATGAGCTCAGAAAAATGGGAGCCAACATCATCGTGGCAGGAAACACTGCCGTATTCACAGGGGTCGAAAAGCTCACAGCCTGCCCCATAAAGGCAACGGACCTTCGTGCAGGTGCGGCAATGATAATAGCTGCCCTTGTTGCAGACGGAACAAGCGAAATTACAGGGTTGGAGCACATCGACAGAGGTTATGACAATATCGTCAACAACCTCAAGGCTCTCGGCGCAGACATCGAAAGGATCGACGATTGAAACTGACAAGTCTTTTCAGCGGCTCAAGCGGAAACTGCATTCTGTTTGAAAACGAAGGAGTAAAACTGCTCATAGATGCAGGTGTATCCGCAAGGGGCGTGGTGTGCGCTCTTGAAGAACTTGGAGTAAATCCCGCGGAAATAGACGGCATCCTCATCACTCACGAGCACGACGATCACATAAAAGGCGCAGGGATACTCTCCCGAAAGCTGGACCTTCCCATATATGCAAATCCCGCCACACTTCACGCATCCCTTTCAAAGCTCGGGAAGATGAAGGAAAGCAATCTCAGAACATTTGATACAAACGAGGCTTTTGAGATAAACGGAACGGAGATCCTCCCGTTTCCCATCTCCCACGATGCGAAAGACCCTGTGGGATACAGCTTCAGTAACGGAAAGGACAGAGCCGTCATCGCAACGGACACGGGGATAATAACAGAAGATATATTCTCTCATCTCAGAGGTGCGAAATGCGCACTTGTGGAATCAAATCACGACATTCAGATGCTCAAAAACGGCCCGTACCCCGCATACCTGAAAAAGAGAATATTAGGCGAACATGGGCACATCTCCAATTACACCGCAGCTCTTTTATGCAAAGACCTCATTGAAAGCGGAACGGAGCAGATAATCCTCGGACACCTCAGCCGCCACAACAACACTCCGCTTATCGCAGTGAACACAGTATGCGGATATCTTGAAAACAACAATATGCTCCGTGGCAAAGACTACACCCTCAACGTAGCCCTCCACGACAGAATCTCCGAAACAATGGAAGTATAACACAAAAATAAGCCCCGTAAAGGGGCTTCTGCCCGTCAGATTATCTGACGGGTTTTCTTTTTTTATTTCATTTTCACCAATGCCACGAATCAATGTAACCGTCATAATCCACAAATACACCATAATCTGTCGGGTGTCTGTAATCTGTCCAGTCCCTGAACTCCTCAAAGAGTTTTTTGACTTTTGCTGTCTCGGGATTCAGCGGAAGTGAATATATCATCTCTTTGAGAGGCTCGATCAGTTCTCCGTAATAGCATCTTTTCACGGCTTCGGCTATTAAAAGTACATCTTCCCACTCCGGATCTTCCGAAGCAAGTTTTGCAAGAGCTTTAAGATTATGATCCACCGTCTCACGGATATAAATATCGGACGCGTCAGATATATGGCTGTCCCTGAAACCGGCATTTCTGTAATCCTCCGCAAATTCCGTCAGCATATATCTTACGGCTTTTTCACATCGTATTGTCGCCATGGCACTCAGGGCACGGACTACAGGATTCACCGCTCTCACATCTTCATTTTTCGTCTGCCCGTATTTTAAAATGAGATTTTTGTCATAAGACAGATAAAAGCCCCGGAGCAGATCAAAGAATGTCTCTTTCTCCGACATCAGTTCCTCATAGCTCAGATTTCTTGTGTTTCTCATAAGTGCATCCGCTTTTATGTCAATGGCAGCGGATATTCTTTGGGAACTGTATGAGTCCGGCTCAGAAATAACTTCATCAGCAAGCTGTTCCCCTGAAATACTGTCTGCGGAAAATATCTTTTTCATAACGAAAAAAGCCATATCCTCATCAAGTCCGGGAAGGATTTCTTTCAGCCTGTCCGCAACGAGGATATTATCACTCATAGCATCCACTGCGGCAACCCTCATGGCAAACATTGCGTTTTCGTCAAGGATATAATCCATCCACTTGCCGTCAAATGACGTATTGTCTATCATTTCCCGAATGTCACTGTCCACCTTCATGGAATAAAGTCCAAGAAATTCACTCTTCAGAAACTCGTGTGTATGTTCATCTTCTATGATCTCTTCAATGTGTTCTGCGGATACTTCGTCAAGTTTAAGTTTCAGCGCATTCATATGCGTCAACAAAACGTCCGGCGGAATTCCTACTTTCAGAACATCATTCATTTCATCGACTATCATATCAAAGCTCATTTCGCATATATCATCAAGATATTCATCCGGGCTGTCTGCGGTGAGATAACGGAAAACAGCATTGTCAAGCCTTGTGGATAAAAGTAAAATAAGTAATAATATCAGAACTGCTGCAAGAACTCTTAATTTTTTATGCTTCATTCATACCCCTCCCACACAGTTTATAACGAAAAATCAACTTACGTTCACAATAATAATACCATATCACAGACTTATTACCAACAATCGGTTATAAATACGGTAAATTATCAGCCGGTTTTATTTATTACGTCTTTTGTTTAAGTACGATTGACATTTTTCTGCGGTTATGCTATATTTGACAGGTAGTTATCCGCACAAAAAATATAAAAATATCAAAAAAACACCTTGCATAAGGTGTTTTTTCGTGATAAAATTAATCGTTCGTTGAAAAACGAACTTCCTTGGGGTGTTATCCCCCATAAGTCCATAAGGAGGTGAAAATGATGAAAGCATACGAAACGTTATTTATCACAAGCCCGCTTCTCACAGAAGAAGAACAGAAAGCGATGACAGAAAAAGTAACAGACGTTATCACATCTAAGGGCGGTGAAGTTGAAACAGTTGACGAATGGGGCAAGAAAAGACTTGCTTACGAAATCAACAAACAGCGTGAAGGTTACTACACACTGATTAATTTCAAAGGCAACAATGATGTTCTCGATCAGTTGAACCACATTTACAAGATCACAGAAAATCTTTTCCGTGGAATCATTGTAAAGTTAGAAAAATAATTAGGTGAATCGGAATGAACAAGGTAATTTTAATCGGAAGACTTACCAAAGACCCCGAATTGCGCCAGATTCCCACAGGAGCTTCCTGCACAACATTCACCGTTGCCATTAACAGAACTTATGCGTCAAGAGACGGCGAAAGAGCAGCAGATTTTATTCCCGTTATCACATGGAACAAAAGTGCCGAAAACTGCGCAAAATATCTTACAAAAGGTTCTCAGGTAGGTGTGTCCGGAAGACTCCAGACCCGCAGCTATACTGCGAATGACGGAAGCAGAAGAATCATCACGGAAGTCGTTGCTGATGAAGTTGAATTCCTTACTCCGAAGAGTGAGAGAATGTCTCAGCAGACTACCCAGAGATCTTCATATCAGTCTAACAACTATTCAAACAATGACGCGGATCCGTTCTTCGGTGTTCCCGTTGATGGTTTTGAAGAGATCGATGACCTGGACGTACCTTTTTAAAGGGCAGGTATTCTTCGGAAAGGAGACATTCAAGTGGCAGAAAATAAATTCAACAAAAACGATAATTTCAAACGCAGAAAAAAAGTTTGCTATTTTTGCGAAAACAAACTTGACACTGTAGATTATAAAGACACAAAACTTCTCAGAAAATATATCTCAGAAAGATATAAAATTCTCCCGAGAAGAGCAACAGGCACATGCGCTAAACACCAGAGAGCTGTTACAAACGCAGTTAAAGTTGCAAGAAATATCGCTTTATTGCCGTACACAACAGAATAATAAAGCTTCAGGCTGCCATAAGGCAGCCTTTTTTATTTGTCAAATACAGAAATTCACAGGTACGGTTGATATTTCGCCTCCGTCCTTTTGGCTCAATCAGCTGCGCCGCCGGCTCCCCTTTTACAGCAGAGCATTTTTGTACCTGCTCATATTAAGATACTGATATTTCCCCGGAAGAACGCAAAAAGTCCCCCTTATGCAAAGGGGGAAAGAAAATCCCTGATTTTCAAGGGGGATTGTCTGTACATATTTTGATTTATTGAGTTCAGGTTTAAAGGTCGATCCCTCCCGGTAAAACTTACGTTTTACCACCCTCCCTTTTCGCAAGGGAGGGCTTGTCCCTCGCAATACTGAACTACACAAAAATAAGGTCCGCAACGAGACCTTATTTATTTGATTCACACATTCTTTCCCATATCATATGCAACCTGCATAAATGCGGAATTTTTCGCATCTGTGGGCTTTGAAAGACCTTTTCCGAGAATAACGCCTTTTTCGACAGAACCTTTGAGGCATACCTGCAGTCCTCTGAAACATTCAAGGGAACAGTCCATTACCGTATCTGTCGTTTCCGCTGCAGTGAGTATGTAATAAAATTCCTTGTTTTTCGTTCTTGTCCATCTTGCGGACATTCTGTCGATGAAAGTCTTCATCTGCGCAACTATTGAATAAAAATATACGGGAGATGCAAGCACGATAACATCAGCAGCTTCAAATTTGTCGAGAATTTCTGCGGCATCGTCATCTATGACGCATTTTCCGTCGTGCGTGCGGCAGTACATACAGCCTTTGCAGAAACCTATGTTCTTCTCATCAAGGAATATCTTCTCAACATCATTCCCCGCATCAACCGCACCACGCAGAAATTCGTTACAGAGTGTGTCCGAGTTGCCGTTTTTTCTCGGACTGCCGGATAAAATAAGTACATTTTTCAAAGTTTCTTCTCCTTTACGTTTGTTCAGATAAGTGTATCTGTATATATTGTATTATACACGGGTATAAAATGCAAATACTGCGTTCAACATAAACAAAAGCATAAACCGCCTTCATGTGAAAGCGGTTTTGCCATAAAAAGGAATTGAAGAGAATTTATAAGGATCAGTGTCCCTACGACATAAATATTATCATATCAATGTGAATTACCCGTGAATATATAATGAATTTGTCCGCATAAATGTCTTTTTGTGTACAAGAAAATCTTTTTTTGGTATACTGTCAATATAATGAGATTTTATTACTTTAAGAGGTGTATATATTATGAATAAAAAAGCAGTATTTATCGGATCAGGAAATATGTCCTCCTCCATTATCAGAGGAATCGTAAAAAGCGGAAAGATCGCACCGAGCAATATTTATGCAACGGATATAGACGAAATAAAACTCAACGAGCTTCACGTTGAACTTGACATAAATGTCTCCACGGACAACACTTCCGTCCTTGAAGGTGCGGATTATGTGTTCCTTTGCGTAAAGCCGGACAAGATCATCTCCGTATGTGGAGAAATAAGAGAATATATCGGTGAAAACACTACTGTGATCAGTATTGCCGCAGGCATTCCCGTACAGACTCTCACAAACGCACTTGGCCCGGATAAAAACATCATCAGAATAATGCCGAACCTTCCCATTTCCGTAGGCGAAGGAATGTGCATGATCTGCGAAAACGAAAAGATAGACCCTGCTATAATGCAGGAGGTTGAAGATATCCTTTCATCAATGGGGGA
>SVCP01000083.1 GCA_015058295.1 Anaerofustis stercorihominis | reverse complement strand
TGTTCTTTTATTATTTTCT
Source organism: Anaerofustis stercorihominis (assembly GCA_015058295.1). Taxonomy (GTDB): domain Bacteria; phylum Bacillota; class Clostridia; order Eubacteriales; family Anaerofustaceae; genus SVCP01. The sequence continues at coordinate 4,332 of SVCP01000083.1, read as the reverse complement.
GAGTTAAGTTTAATTTCATTTTCTTTCCTCCTATATAGCAGAGCCTGCCATTTCAGTTACGATATGTTTCTTTTCAAGTTCGGGAATGTATTCTTCAACAAGGGAGCGGAGTTCTTCGTTTGTAATATTTGATGAACGTCCGTTTTCATACTGAGAAGTTACCCAGTCCCTTATTTTTTCTACTCTCGGATCTCTCTTGTCAAGTTTCTGTTCTTCAGAAAGCATGTAATAGTTGTTGATCCAGCCTGCGATACCCGCTGATCCGCTTGCCTGATTGATCATAATTACAATCGGGCGGTTGAAGATCTTCTTTGTATCGAATGAATTGTAAATTTCCGGATCCTTCAGCAAACCGTCTGCATGAATACCTGCTTTTGTCGTATTGAAATCAGCACCCATAAGCGGATATTTTTCATGAATGTCATAGTCAAGCTCCTTCGCGAAGAAATCGCTGACATCATTGAGTACATCAAGGCGAAGGTCGGTACCTCTTTTGAACTGACCGTGCTGGAAAAGCATTCCTTCGAGTGGAGTGTTTCCGCATCTTTCACCGATACCGAGAAGCGTTGAGTTTACGCATCCGCCACCGTACATCCATGCGGCAACGGAGTTTGCAACGGAATAATGAAAGTCATTGTGTCCGTGCCATTCTATTTGTCTCGGGAGAAGTCCGCATTCATTTCTGAGAATATACATTATCTTCGCCACACTTCGCGGAAGCGTTCCGTTCGGGAACGGGTTTGCAATCCCAAGAGTATCGCATGCACGTATTTTAAGTTCAACACCATAGCTTTCGCAAAGTTCTCTGAGATTTTTTACGAGAGGAACTACAAATCCGTATATATCCGCACGTGTAAGATCTTCAAGATGACATCTCGGTCTGATTCCTGCCTTGAGGGCACTTTCCGCTACCTTCAGATAGCTTGCCATCGTCTCGCTTCTTGTCTTTTTAAGTTTCTTGAAAATATGATAATCCGAGCAGGACATCAGCATACCAGTTTCTCTGACTCCGAACTGTTTTACAAGTTCAAAATCCCTTTCATCCGCACGGATCCATGTAGTGATCTCAGGGAATTTATATCCGAGCTTCATAGCTTTTCTGATAGCTTCACGGTCATTTTCATTATATACAAAAAATTCTGCCTGATGAATAACACCTGAGTTGTTATCTATTTCATGTAAGAATTTATATATCTGCACGGATTGTTCCGCAGAAAATGCTCTCATTGACTGCTGTCCGTCTCTGAGTGTCGTATCGGAAATGAGGAACTCATGATCAAGATCCACAGGAGGCACAAAATCATCAAAACCATATACGGGAAGCTCCTCATAAGGGAATATTTCTTTATATAAATTTGCATTATCTACATCTGTACAATTATACTTAAACATACTGTCACCTCCGAAAATATATTATGTATATTAACATAAGTCAAAGGATTTGAAAAGACCTTTTTGATAATTTTTTATAAAAAATTTTCATTTATCATTATAAAAGGTATAAATACATCTTAAATATGAAAATATCTTCCTGGATTATGTGCATTTTTCAGAAGATTCATTTTTATCAGCGTTGTATTTCAGATACACTTTAAAACAAAAAACTCCCGATTAAAAACGGGAGCAAAAGTAAATCAAAACTTAAAACAATTCTGCCATAAGATAACCTCTGTACTCCTGCAGGAAATCACCTTGACATCTTCCTGAATATACATCCTGTCCACAGTGCACAAAGTCCCACGCCCATAAGCATCTGTATTGCCGAAAGGATACTGCTCGCTGTGCCGATGGGAACATAATTGCCGTATCCGACGGTACTGAAATTGGTTATGCTGAAAAACAGACATTTTCCCATATCGGAAATGAACGATACGCCGGTGTGTGACGGATACATTATCATATCAGCAGTCGCAGGGCCCGTACTTATTCCCGTAAACATATACATTATCCCGAACAAAAATATCATTCCCAGGATAGTAAACAATGTATATGAAGGTCTTTCACCGTATCCGCATAAGGCCAGAGATACAAAGGATTTGACCTTTGCCCAGGAGTGAAGCCCTTTCTGTTCAGTAAGTTTTGAACGATAAAAATACTCCCCTTCGTATGCGGAAAGACCGCATCTTCCAAACAGACGGGAAAATCTCATAAGTGTCTTTGATTTTGTTATGCACATATCGTCATAATGGTTAAATCCTGAAGATGAAGGTGTTTTGCTTTCATACTCTTTTCTGCTTACACTTATGTCCCAGTCAATAACGGTGCTTTCATCTACAAACGTCCCTCTGTCATCTTCAAACGATATTTCAAGGCGGTCTATATCCTTTATGCCAAAACCTCTGAGATCGCAGTCTTTCATTTTCATATCGTATGTCACACAGTTATCGAACACTGTATTTTTCAGAGAACATCTTTCGATATTTATGGAAAAGAACATACATTTATCAAACAGGTTATTTTCAATATCTTTTTCTGTAAGAGATTCGTTTATTGTATGGTTTACAAACCCACCCCAGAAAGCACAGGACGTAAATATATTGCCGGAGCCGATCCACTCGGAAGTTTCTTCCGTCTCCATAAGGGAAAGATGTGAAAAACGACAGTCCTCAAACACAACATTCATAAAACGCACATTATCGAACGCATTTCCGAAAAAACAGCAATCCCTGAATATTATATTTTCAAATATGCAGTTGTCAAATACGCAATACTCGAATTTTGTCCCACTCACAACATTCAGTTCCGAGTCAGCACCGACCGGAGCAGCAAAATTCCACATTTCAAAACGTCTGTATGAGTATTTCGGATCTCTCAGTTCAAATCTTTCGCTTATGTACTGCCCTTTTTCGGTGCCTTTTTCTGTAGCCACCGGCAAAGTGATATCATTTATAAAAGCATGATATCTGTATGCCACGCTGTGGCTGTCACGCAGATTATTTTCTCTTGATATAATTTCTCTGTCTGCATCTTTGTGTTTTTGCATATGGAGCCTCTTTCGGTTTTATGTATTGATCAGTTGCAGCAGTTTTTCTGCATATTCTTCCGGATGATTTATACTAAGATCTCCGTGGTAATAATTTTTCAGGACTTCAGACTGTGCTCCCGGAATAATTCCGGCAACTTGTTTTGCTGATCTCTTCATAATACGTCTTTCTTTACCTCCCACCAAAACGAGAGCTTTGGCTTTGCAGTCCCTGAGGGTATCTTTAATTTGATAACCGGAATTCGCTGTCAAGAAAGATGTCATATTCCTCCGGGATATATCGGACGTGTCTTTATAATAGTCCTCAAACAGTTCATCTTTGATATGCAGTGCCTTGAACTGAAGTTTCGCAAACCACCGTTGTTTAATAAGCGGGTAACATATGGAATACACAGGCTTTATCAATGCTGCGGTAATTTTCATAGGTATTGCCAGGGCACTTTCAATAATTGCGTACCCGCAGATATCACATCGCCGGGAAAGAATTTCCAGCAACACCTGTCCGCCAAGAGACAGCCCTCCAATCAATAAAACACGACTGCCGAAATTTTCGTCTATATATGAGATGATTTCTTTTGCGTTACTCTCTATTGAAGTAAAAGGAGCGTCACTTCCGGGATGTCCGTCAAGTATTGGAATAACGATATGAAAACGGCCTGAAAGAAGTTCAGCCACGCCTTTATAATTCCACCATGACAGACCTCCTCCGTGAAGCAATAATATAACATCTTTATTTTCTTTGCCATACTCGACAGCCTTCATTTTCGTCACACCTCCTTTTACCTAAAACCTCTGATTTCAGGAATTTTCCCCCGAAAAATTCGTTGACCTATTCCCGCACAAGACAACAGACTGTTTCAACGTGGGGCGTAGCAATGAAATTGCTAACCTACATTGTCGGAAACATATCCACCTCGAACGTTGTAGGGAACATATCTACTATTTTTTCCTCGAAAAAAGTACCATCAACTTCTCTTTAATGCTAGAAGATTGTTTATCACTGCGCAAATGGTCAACCCATTCCATTGATTCACAATCCAGATAAAGTTGGATCTCATTTTCCCAGTTTAAAAATTCATCACATCTTATTTTCAAGATATTGTCATTCCATTCTACAAATCTTAGATTATCTGGTTGTACAGGAATGTGCGGAATAGTTATTGATTCTATCTTTCCCGCTTCATTATTCACAAGGAATTCTATGCCATACCCATCAGTAAGGAAAACATTCCCCTTTGGACTAGTGGTTATGTCTATAAACTCTGGTTGAGAATCATATCCAATTAGTTCTGCAGTGTTTATATCCAACTTAAACATATAATCGGACGTCAGGACAACCACTACTCCCA
>SVCP01000014.1 GCA_015058295.1 Anaerofustis stercorihominis | reverse complement strand
GATCCATCGGGGACTTGAACCCCGGACACCCTGATTAAAAGTCAGGTGCTCTACCGACTGAGCTAATGAATCACTGCAAACAGCTTCTATAATATACACCTTAGGTCGAAAAATGTCAAGCACTTTTTTAAAAAAATTTATATTTTTTTTCGGGGCTGCACAGGCAGTATTTTATGGACACTTTCCTGCTATGAATGTATAATCTTAATCAAAGATAAAAAGGCGAGAATTTATGAGACTTTCTGAAATTATAAATCAGATCGACAGTTACCTGAATACACTTTCCGTAGACGAAATGCAGAAAGCATATGAACTTGCGGATAAAGCCATAGACAGCCTCGGAGGGGATGATCTTTTCGTGTTTGCAAAATACATGATGGAAAAAGGAGAATATTCATATATGCTCAGAGCTCTTGATAAAAGCACAAGTCTGGGCTGCTCCGGTGCTATGGCAATGAGAAATGATCTTATAATCACTTCTGACGAAAATACAGGAACTATGTGCATTGAATGCGGGACGTGTTTCGGATGCGGTATGAGTGATCTGATGAAAATGGGTGTTACGGACCGTTGCGATGAAAGAGGATGTGAGTATTCGTGCCTGAGTTGCCCCATGGGTAATTACAGTGTGAGAAGGCTGAAATAAAATCAGATTCTTAAAATTTCATTAGATACTTATTTTGCATGAGTATTGCATGAAATAATCGTGTTGACACTTATGCTTTTGTTGTGTTAGAATCAGAAAGCAAATGTATTATTTCAGGGGGAAGACAAGTGGCTGATTTCAGAGAATTATCACAGCTTCTGGGAAAGCTTGATGAAAACGGAGTATATAAATTTCTGAAGGCTTTTGTAAAAAACGGCGCAACAAAACAGGACGGAATCAATGCCGTTATTGCATGTCAGGAAGGCATGGCAGTTGTCGGAAGCAAATATGAAAAGGGAGAGTATTATATCGGGGATCTTATTTATGCCGGCGATATTCTCAGCGAGGCCATGGATATACTCCATGATATCCTTGAAGAAAGCGACACTCCCACCATCGGAACCATCGTTCTCGGAACAGTGCAGGGAGACCTTCACGACATAGGAAAGAAAATATTCCAGAAAATGGCGGAAGTTTCCGGCTTTGAAGTATATGATCTCGGCATTGATGTTCCAGCAAAAGAATTTGTGAAGAAGATCACAGACATAAAAGCCGATATAGTAGGTCTTTCGGGAGTGCTGACTATGGCCATATCCGAAATGAAATATGTTGTTGAAGAAATTACCAGAGCAGGCCTCAGACATAAAGTAAAGATCATACTCGGAGGAAACTGCGTAAGTGATGAAGTATGTGACATAGTCCGTGCGGATGCGGCGACGAAAAATGCCGCAGAAGGCGTAAGGATCTGTATGGACTGGGTAAAATAAATAAAAATATACGACGGAACCGTTTTCGGTTCCGTTTTTTTATTGCGCATCAGATAATCTCCACTGTATATGTAAGGATCCTTGCATTGCCATAATTTTTTATTTCTATTTTCGCACTGTGCTTTTCAACGGGGAGAAATTCCGATATAAGCTCACTTATGTCATCTTTTAAGCTGTCTGTATCGATATTGCGGCAATCGGTGCGGTCTCTTGAAATTGTACTTTTCAGCCTGTCTGCGGCAATGATCTTACTTTTCATAATTCACCCCCATGAGAATATTTTCGCAAGCTTGTCCGCAAAGCGTTCTTTCGGACGGAACATTTCTATGGATACTTCACTTCCCGTGATCCGTCGGGCGATGTTTTTGAACTGCTTTGCGACGGGGCTGTTTGTTGCACAAACGGGAATTCCTTTGTTTGAGGATATTATCACACTTTTGTCCTCGGGAATAACGCCGAGAAGCGTGATGCCCAAAATATCCGTAATATCCTCCACAGAGATCATATCTCCGGAATCTATCATTTTATGGTTGACACGGTTCACGATAAGGCTTATTTTTGCATTTTCCGACAGGCTGAGAATCTGTGTTATCCTGTCTGCATCTCTTATGGAAGATATTTCGGGGGTAACAACGACGATGGCTTCGTCTGCGGGAGTGACAGCGCTGTAAAATCCGTTTTCTATTCCCGCAGGGCAGTCGATGAGTATGTAGTCAAAATCATTGCGTATATCATTTACGAGAGATGTCATTACCTGCGGGTTAATAATGTTTGTGGGTGAGTGCTGTGATGCGGGAAGAAGATAAAAGCCGGGATACCGCTCGTCGTGAATGAGGGCCTGACGGATATTTATTTTCCCGGAGATTACATCAAGAATGTTGTGCATTATTTTTTCTTCCAGTCCCAGTACCATATCGAGATTTCTGAGCCCTATATCAGCATCTATGACAGCAACGCTTTTTTTGAGAAAGGAAAGAGCTATGCCTATGTTTGCGGTACAGGTGGTCTTTCCCACACCTCCTTTGCCGCTTGTTACTACTATTACTTTGCTCATAATGTTTCCTTTTAATGTTTTTTTTAATTGTAAAGACATATCGGGGAAAATATTGTCTTATTGTGCAGGAGAATATGTATTTGTATATGTTGACGTGCTGTTTTTTTTGAGTAAGCCCCTTCCATTTATGCAAAAAATGAGTTAAAATTACAATGAGTATCTGTAACTAAATAAAATCACAGTACTTTAAGGTAAAATTTATGAAGATAAAAGAAAAATCTGACAGAATACCAATCGAAAAGAAAGCTCATCTGCTTACGAGTTCATCGGTCACAAAAACAAAAGACTTTGACGAAGTCTTTGTGGGAAACATCCGCATGAGTTATGCGCAGAGCGGACACTCTCATATGAAGGATTATCTTCTGTTTGATGAATCCGTAAAGGAGGTTTTATATCCTTGTGCAAATGCTATGGGTTGCAGCTTCAATACTTCTCTCATCAGGGAAGTTGCAAAGGCCGTGGGAGAAGATCTTCGTGCGGAAGATATAAATTCAGCGGTGATTTCGGGAGCGAATATAAAAAGAGATCCTTCTCTTAACAGAAATGCATATTCTTATTCGGAAGATCCGTATCATGCAATGAAGATGTGCGAAGGATATGCCCAGGGAATAAAACTCAGAGGCGTTGAAGTAATTCTTGACGGCTACGGTGCAGACAATTCTGCGGACAACCGTTATAAAAACAATATAATCGACGACAGGGCGCTGAGTGAGCTTTATGAAAGCGGATTTGTAAGTATTATACGCAGAATAAAACCCATAGGCCTGATGGCTCCATATGCAAAGATAAACGGCAAAAACTTTTCCGAAGACGAAGCTATGGTGGAAGACTTCAGAAAGAAAAGCGGGTTTGCGGGAGTTGTCTTTGCTCCGTACAGAGGCGGAAATGACGTTGTGAAGAACATAAATGCGGGAGTTTTGCCTGAAATGGGTATTGACGATTCCGAAGTTGCAAAGAAAATAATTTCATCTGTAAACAGCGGTGAAATACCAGAAGAAAAGCTGTCTTCTCTTTTCAACAGAACAGGTACGGTGCTTCGTAAGCTTCACGCAAACGAAAAGATAAAATATATGCATGACTCTCAGGTCAACTCCGTTCTTTCGAAAGTTGCTGCGAGGGAATGTTTTGTGCTTCTGAAAAATGAAGGAAATATACTTCCTCTTGCGAAAAATGAGAAAATATATGTTATCGGAAAAAACGCGGTATCACCTTTTATGCAGATAAAGGGAAAATACTGGGTGAATCCGGTAAATGCGGCATCATTTATGGAAGTTTCTCCGAAATACTGCGTAAGCGAATATCTCGGGGATCATTCGTCTGCGGTTTTATCCGAAGAAGCGCTTTCGGACAAAGATATATTCGTTGTTTTCATAGGTGCGGACGATACATCGGATCAGTTCGGAAAATATTTCCGTATAAGTGATGAACAGAAAAAGACGATCAATACACTTAACTCTATGGGTAAGAAAGTGATCGCCGTAATTACAGGAGCCAACTGCCCGCCCATTGATTTTGCGGATATGGCCGATGCCATAATTTACGACCCTCTTTGCGGAGAAGGCGCGTACGAAGCATTGTGTGATATTATTTTCGGCGTAGTTTCTCCGTGCGGGAAACTCAATCAGGCTGTTGCGGTCAATTATGAAGATTATCCCTGTGCAAAATATACGGGAGATGACAAAGTTTCAAGATATATGGAATCCGTTCTCAGCGGATACAGATATTTTACTCTCGGAGCAAAAAAAGCCGCATTCCCCTTCGGACACGGGCTTTCATATTCGTCGTTTGAATATTCTTCGGAGAGATGTTCGTATCTGAAGCCTGACGGGAATATTGACCTTGCGTTTGATATCACCAATACGGGAGATATCACTGCGAAGGAAGTTGTTCAGATATATGTCAGCGATTCGGACAAGAGGGTATTCCGCCCAGGAAGAGAGCTGAAATATTTTGAGAAAGTATCTCTCGGCCCCGGTGAAAGCACAAGAATAAATGTAAGACTTAATATAAAGGATTTTTCGTATTTTGATACGGACAGGGGAGAATGGTATTTCTGTTCATCAAAATATAAAATAGAGATCGGTTCCTCATCGGAAGATATAAGGATCACCATTCCCATCAGCATACTTTCCGATGAAATATACGATGAGAAATTCTCCGTCAAGGAGATGCCCTCATATTATCCCGAAGAAGGCAGAAGGCTGACAGTTGCAAATAACGAATATCTCAGGATCTGTCCTCACGGAAATATTCCGCAGAGCACAGAAAAAAGCAAGATCAATGAAGATACGCCTGTCGCTGATCTGATGATGCTGGACAAACAGGCTGAAAAGATCCTTTCCGTATTGTTTGAGGGCAGTATTCCTTCCGACGGAAAGAAAAACAGTGAGTTTATTCCACCGTCTGACGGTTTTGCATCCATAAGAAAAAAACTTACGGAAAATACTTCTCTCGGGGATGTGAGAAAATATTACAGGGATAAACTGCAGAGGCCGAAAAAGCCGACAGAAATATCAGAGATCATTTTGGGAGATAAGTAAATGAAAAAAATATTTTCAATAATGCTTGCGGTGTTTATTGTTGCGGCGGTGTTCGTTCCGTCGGTAACTTCAGCAGCCACAACTGTGGAATCTGTATTTACGGACAGTGTTTTCCGCAGTTATATCTGCGAAAAAGCGGGCATCACCGATACAAAAGCAGATATAGGTAACTACAAGACTGCCCTTGCGGCAATCAAAGAAATCTCTGTTCCCGGCAAAGGTATTAAATCTATTGCAGGCATTGAGTACTGTACAGGGCTTACTTTTCTGGATGTGTCCGACAATAAGATCTCATCCGTAAATCTGACAAAGAATACGAATCTCAGATATCTGTTTATAAATGACAATCTTCTTAAAAAACTTGATCTGTCGAAGAACAAAGCTCTTACGAGAATATATGCTCATAACTGCAGGCTTATCTCTGTCGTGCTGCCTTCATCGGCGGTAAAGGTATTCCTTCACGGAAACGCCCTGAACAGTGTTAATTTCTCCTCATGCCTGAGCCTTTCTGAGCTGAGCATAAAAGACAATAATCTTATAAGGCTCAATGTTTCCGCAAACCATGCCCTGAAATATCTCTGGGCAGGAAACAACAATATACCGGACATAAAATTGTCTTCGTCTGCAAAGTATGAAACAGTTGTCCTGGGAACACAGACATACACCGCAGGTGCCGTAATGAATTCCGATGGGGACTTTGTCTATACACCGGGCTGGAATATTACCTCCGCAAATACAAAATATACTTCTTCGAAAGTTACTGTCCCGAGAAGCAGTATGCCTTTTGCACTCACAGCTTCGGGTACACTGGACGGGCACAGTATAAAAGTGAATGTTACCCTTGTGAATATGACCGGGGATATAAATGCCGACGGGATCATAAATTCCAAGGACTTCACGATTCTTCTGTCAAAATACGGCGGAACAGATGCCGCAGCGGATCTGAATAACGACGGAACAGTAAACTCAAAGGATTTTACTATACTTCTTTCGAAATACGGTGACACAACCTACTAATGCATTGCCTGAATCATTTTATGCTGCGTTGGTTGTCAGTTACTGCATAAGTTTTTGATTTTTACGGCGGACTGCCTTCGGGCAGTTCTTTTTTGTGTATAATATGACAATAAAATTACTTATTTAGCACAAAATATTCTTTACAAAGTACCGCAAAAATGCTATTATTCAGTTGGATTTAGATAAAAGATGTTTACTATTTTCTTTTGGAACAGTTAAGTATATATAAATGGATATCAATTTTGGATTGTATTATTCCGGAGGTATGTAATGACAGAAGATCTTGCTAATATTTCTTTTTGGGAACTCAGAAGGCAGGCGGAAGCTATGGGTATGGGAAAGATCGGCAGAATCACAAAGGCTGAACTGATCGGACTCATGCAGGAATTTATGAGCAATAACGGGCAGGCAGACGAACCTGCATCGGAAGAGAACAATACAGACGATGTGCATATAACCGAAGATATCGGTGTATTTGTCCGTGCGGAAAAAGAGGAAAAAAAGGATACGGAGTCTATTCCCTCCGAAAAAACGGAGACAGGACGCACTCCACGCAGATATACACGTTCTCACAACTCCGCAGATCCGCCTGAAAAGATCGCAAACGGAGTGAACGCATCTCAGGATAAAAAATATTCAAAGCTCAAGGATGCAATAGATGACAGCATCGAAATGGGAGGCACACTGCAGCTTTTGCCGGAAGGCTTCGGATTTATGAAGAATGAGAATATGCGTTCCCCGGAAGAATATGTATATGTGTCGGCTTCGCAGGTGCAGAGATTCAAGCTGGTCAGCGGAGATGAGCTTTTCGGTAAAGTAAGGGCCCCGAGACCGGGAGAAAAGTATTATGCCATGCTTTTCCTGGAAGAAGTAAACGGTGTGGGGACTCAGGAACTTATCGCCAAGGAAAAAGAGGCTATGAGCGGTCCTGCGAAGGATCTGTCCATATATGAAAAATCTCACGAAGGTATACTCGATATAGTTGCCGACGGATTCGGATTCCTCAGAACAAGCGGTTATCTGAACGGAGAGAACGATATATACATATCCCCTCAGCAGATAAGAAAATACCGTCTCCGTGAAGGGGATATGGTCAGCGGAAAGATTCGTCTCAAAGGCGAAGGCGAAAGATATGATGCTCTTTTGTATGTGGAAGAAGTCAACGGCATTGAAGCGGAAAAAAATATGGGAAGGAAGCATTTTGACAAGCTCGTTCCCGTATTCCCCGACGAACAGTATGTTCTTGAGACTGATCCGTCGATTCTCTCAACGAGAATACTCGATCTTTTTGCTCCTATCGGAAAGGGGCAGAGAGGCCTCATCGTTTCTCCGCCGAAAGCAGGTAAGACAGTCCTTCTCAAACAGATAGCAATGGCTCTTAACCATAACTATCCGGACTGCAAGATAATCATTCTTCTCATCGATGAAAGACCGGAAGAAGTTACGGATATTCAGAGAAGCCTTGATGTTGATGTGGTATTCTCCACATTCGACCAGAAGCCCATAAGTCACATCAAAGCGGCCGAAATCGTTCTTGAGAGAGCGAAAAGGCTTGTTGAGATGGGAGAAGATGTAATCATCCTCATGGACAGCATCACCCGTTTCGCAAGGGCAAACAATCTTGTTGTTCCCAGCTCGGGAAGAACACTCTCCGGCGGGCTTGATCCGGAAAGTCTGTACCTTCCGAAAAAATTCTTCGGCTCTGCAAGAAACATCGAAGGCGGCGGCTCCCTCACAATCCTTGCAACGGCACTTATAGATACGGGAAGCAGAATGGATGACATCATCTATGAAGAGTTCAAAGGTACGGGAAATATGGAAGTTCATCTTGAAAGAGAACTTGCGGAAAGAAGAATGTTCCCGGCAATAAACATACAGCGAAGCGGTACCAGAAGGGAAGATCTTCTCCTCAGCGAAGAGTATATTACCGCGCAGTACAGCATCCGCGGTATGCTTTCGTCAGGCGGAACCATCTCATTTACGGACAATGTCATTCAGAATATGTCCAAAACCCGTTCAAACAGGCAATTTGTGGATATAATCATAAAAAATTATGCATCAAAGTGAAAATAATGTTTGTATTTTTGCTTAAATACTGCTATAATGATTAGGCTATGTTCGGATATGATATATATCCGCGCAGTTGCATGAACTTTATTGCCGGTTTACGATATAATGTTGTAGCTGTGCAAATCAATTATTGATTCATTTAACGAAAGAGGTGAATATAAATGAAAGCAGGTATCCATCCGGATTACAAAACATGCGTAGTAACTTGCGCTTGCGGAAATACTTTCGAAACAGGTTCAACAAAAGCTGAAATCAAAGTCGAAGTATGTTCAAAATGCCATCCTTTCTTCACAGGTAAACAGAAACTCGTAGATACAGGCGGAAGAGTTGGCAGATTCCAGAGAAGACTCGAAAAGAAAGTTCAGAAATAAGAGAAAAAAAGAACTTACTTATATACTCTCCTTAAACGGAGAGTATTTTTCTTTCTTTTATGCTTGTCTAAATTTCCGCAGACGTTGTTGTTTGCTTCATCGTCGTCAGTTACGTACTGTATAGTACGCGCCTGCCGCCGATTCGCAAGCCGCCTAGTCTGCGAAAATTTATCCTGCGCATAAATGTGAATTGTATTAATGGTTGCTGCGCCGCTGCCGCTCATTTACACATAGGTAAACCACGCATCATCGGCTCAAAAGCCGCACCCGTCTATGAGCGATTTATCCTGCGCATAAATGAGATTTGTCATAATGCGTGATATGTTTCGTTGTTTTTTCATCGTCAGTGCTCACGTACGCTTGGGTACGCCACGCGCGTCGAAACATCTTTGATTTGCCTCGAAAGTACCTGAAGGCACTTTCTCATTGCATAAAGATGTTTCTCCTTGTTTCGCCAAAATAGGATTTTGGCGAGAGTGGGAAAGTAACTGCAGATTGTGTGGAGTTTTTAAATTTTTGTTGTGGGTCACGATATCAAAAGCCGCCTGGTCTGCGAAAATTTATACGGCGCATAAATGTGAATTGTAAAGAAGAGTTATAATATACTGTGTTGGTTACATCGCAGTTTTTTATTTTGGAGAAAACGCAAAAGCCCGCCCTTAGCAAGGGCGCGACGCGTTAAGAAAATATGCCGGTGGCATATTTTTAGCCAAAGCGGGAAGCGGTCACTACCGCGACCAGGCCCGTAGGGGAAAGAAAATCGCAAGATTTTCAGGGAGGGATTGTCGCCTCTCCCTGAGGGCGAGGCTATAATCTTTCTCTGAAAACGTGAAGCACCGCAGGAGCAGGAGGGCTTGTCTTGACAAATATGTTTATTTATGTTAAAATATTCAGCAATATGAGGGAGTAGTAGGCATCGATGATGTAATCAAGCCGACATACCGGACATCCCCGGCTTGATTTTAAATTACGAGACTCATGTATATAAGCTATACATGGTGTCCGAATACTGAATTATCGCCGAGTATGGTTTATGTACTCGGTTTTTTATTAAGGATAGATAATTGGGGGAAGTTATGAAAATTGACTTTTTGTTTCTGTTCAACAGCGTTCTTCTGGGGGTAGGTCTTGCTATGGATGCATTTTCCGTGTCTCTGGCAAACGGCATGAATGACACAAAGATGGGAAGGGGCTGCATGATAAAGATAGCCGTTGTGTTCGCGGCTTTTCAGGCGGCAATGCCTATGACAGGCTGGGTGCTTGTCCATACTCTGGTGGAATATTTTACGGCGTTTGAAAAGCTCATTCCGTGGATCGCACTTATACTTCTTTGCTATATAGGAATCAAAATGATCCGTGACGGCAGATGCGGCTGTGAGGAAGGCGGGGACTGCGAATCATGTCTTACTTTTTCCGCACTTATTCTTCAGGGTATTGCAACAAGCATAGACGCACTGTCCGTTGGATTCACTATCTCGGATTACGGCCTTATAGCTGCGCTTTTGTGTGCTGCTATAATCGCTGTGGTAACATTCTTCATCTGTTATTTCGGCATCATTATCGGTAAAAAGTTCGGAAATGCCCTTGCGGGAAAAGCTAACATTTTCGGTGGATGCATCCTTATTTTTATCGGCATAGAAATATTTGTAAAGGGAATTTTTTAGTATGATAAAATGCGTATTATTGTTCGCCTTCGGACTTGTTCTTCTTATCAGGGGTGGGGACTGGTTCGTTGACGGAGCGACTGCCATCGCAAAGCGTTTCAGGGTGCCTGAAATTATCATCGGTGCGAGTATTGTATCCATCGGCACAACTCTTCCTGAAGTAATGGTTTCTTCCGCTTCAGCTATTGCGGGACACGGAGAAATGGCATACGGAAACGCCATCGGTTCCATCATCTGCAACACGTCTTTTATTGCGGCAATATCCATAGCCATCAAACCTATGAATATTGATCCGAAGTCGCTGAAACTTCCTGTAGGATTCTTTTATATAGCGGCGATATTTTATGCGGCAATTTCCTATACCCTGGGATATTTCTCAAGGGGTGCAGGGCTTATTCTGTTGGGGATATTCGCTGTATATACGATATATACCGTCCATACGGCGTCGGATAACGTTCCTACGGACAAGATAAAACACACGGAGAATACTCTCGCGAAAGATATCGGTTTGTTGTTTGTGGGTGCAGTTCTTATTGCATCCGGTGCAGATCTTCTCGTTGACAACGGCACACTCATCGCAAGGGAACTTGGTGTTGCGGAAAGTGTTATTGCCCTTACGTTTGTTGCTCTCGGTACATCACTTCCGGAACTTGTAACCGCAATTACCGCACTGACAAAAGGTCACAGCTCACTTTCCATCGGAAATATCATCGGTGCAAACTTCATCAATCTCGTATTTGTAAGCGGTCTTTCCGTAACACTCAGCCCGTTTTCAATTCCTGCGAGCAAATTCATCGGTGGAATGAATGCATCACTTGTCGTTGATATTCCCGTAATGTTTCTTGTAATGAGTGTCTTATCCCTTCCTGCTCTGAAAACAGGTAAACTCTCACGCTGGCAGGGAATCGTGCTGCTTGGGGTTTATGCGGCGTTCTGCATTTTTCAATTCGTATACTGACAGAATCAAAATAAAGCCCGGGCTTTCTTTTTTCTTTGCAGGGATATATAATTATGTGAAATATAAGTGAGGAAACATTATGAGCACTATATATGACGACAAAAGATTCTTTGATGAATATGCAACAATGTACCGGAGTACACACGGGCTTGACGGTGCAGGGGAGTGGTACAGATTCCGCGAATTGTTGCCGGATTTTGCCGGAAAAAGAGTACTTGATCTCGGATGTGGATATGGGTGGCACTGCAGATATGCCGCAGAAAACGGCGCATCGGAAGTCCTTGGAATAGATCTGAGTGAAAGAATGCTCAAAAGGGCAGATGAAATCAATTCTCACGAAAATATTACCTACAGACACATGGGTATCTGTGAGTTTGATTATCCGGTGGAATATTATGATGTCGCAATATCAAACCTCGCACTGCATTACATAGAAGATCTGGATACGGTTTACAAAAATATATTCAATACCCTCAGACCCGGAGGATGTTTTGTATTCAACATTGAGCATCCCACATTTACGGCAGGGGTGAATCAGGAGTGGATAACCGACGGATCCGGAAATGTGAAATACTGGCCGGTTGATAATTATTATTATCCCGGTGAGAGAATCACGGTATTTCTTGGAATGAAAGTAGTCAAATATCATCATACACTTACCCAGATAATCATGGGGCTTATAAATTGCGGATTTAATATCCGTTGTATGGAGGAAATCGGGCCGCATCCGGATACTCTCGGTATTCCGGGAATGGCAGACGAGATGCGCCGTCCGATGATGCTTGTTGTGAAGGCCGAAAAGAGTATATAGACAAACAGGGATACTTTAGTATCCCTGCATTTTATTTGCTGATATATTTTTTCTCTGCGGAGAAGCCTCTGCCCATGACTTCCTTCACATGGCTGATTATAATAAATGCTTCCGGATCGATCTCTCTTACGATCCTCTGTACTTTTGCAAGCTCGTAGTTGGAAAGCACGCTCAGCAGAATGTCATATCTTTCGGAAGAATATCCGCCTTCGCCGTAAAGGACTGTGACACCACGGTCGATATTCGTAAGAATTTCTTTTTTGATTTTGTCCGAATGCCGGCTTACGATCTTTACTTCCGTCTTTGTTGCACCGAAAAGAAGTGTTTTGTCGAGCATTACGGACGTCACAATAAGAAGGATTATTCCATAAAGGAGATCTTCTGCTGTATGGTAATATGCCTGCGACATGATGATGATAAAGTCAAATACATACAGGCTCACGGATACGGGAATGTTCAGGTATTTTTTCAGCACAAGCGGCGGAATGTCCATACCTCCCGTAGATGCTCCGCTGCGGATTACGATACCAAGAGCTATACCGAGGCCGATACCTGTGAAAAGTGCAGATAAAAGCGGGTCTTTTGTAATGTATATATCGGGAAAAGCCCTGTTGAGTATGCCGAGCGTTACAGGATATATCACGGAGCTTGCGATAGTGGTAAGTGCAAACTGTTTTCCGATGCAGAAATATCCCACAATGAGCATCGTAACATTAAAGCAGAAGATAAATACGGAAATGTCAAGCCCTGTAAAGTGATTTACCACGAGTGCTATACCTGTTGTGCCGCTGCTCATCATATCTGCGGGGAGAAGAAAGAATTTTACTGTCAGAGTATAGAGTATATTTCCGAAAAGTACTCCCCATATCATTTTATTTGTAAGAAATTTTTTGATTTGCATATTTTCCCTCCAAACAGAAGCATTATAATTAAATTTTCATTAAATTTCAAGAGATGCATATACTCTTATGATATAATGTGGAAGAGAAAAAAAGTGTATGAAAGGAATCGGGAATGTATAATATCAGAAATTTTACAGACAACGATGATGTAAAGATCATAAATCAGCTTGGCCCGTTTAAAGTAATCGAATATCAGAGAGATCTGAGTGTTACTCCGGATATGGCTATGCTTGCGTATTACTGCAACGAAATGAACGTAAGAAAAAAACAGGTCGTATGTGAAGTATCAAAAGAAGGAATCACTCTTCAGGCAGGTGCAATGCAGTGGACTGTAGGTAACGTAAACGCAAACACAGGCGTAAAAGGAGTCGGAGACTTTTTCGGCAAAGCACTCAGAGGCAGTGTTACGGGAGAAAGCGCTATCAAGCCGGAATATGCGGGAGAGGGAGTTCTCGTACTTGAACCCACATACAAACATATCCTTCTTATTGATGTGGCTGACTGGAACGGCTCAATCGTTCTTGATGACGGATTGTTCCTTGCATGTGAATCAAGCCTTAAACATAAGGCGGTAATGCGCTCAAATATTTCATCAGCGGCACTCGGGGGAGAAGGCCTTTTCAATCTCGGTATTCAGGGAAAAGGTATTCTTTGTCTTGAATCTGCCTGCCCGAAAGAAGAGCTTGTGGAAATTATCCTGGAAAACGATACTCTTAAAGTTGACGGAAATATGGCAATCGCATGGAGCGGAAGCCTTGACTTTACCGTTGAACGCTCAGGTAAATCTCTCGTCGGCTCTGCCGCAAGCGGTGAAGGCCTTGTGAATGTATATCGCGGAACGGGGAAGGTTTTGCTTGCGCCGGTGAACAAGGGGTTGGTGTAATCGATGCTTGTCTAAATGAACGAATACTGCGTTGTTTTCTTGTCGTTGCCGGTTACGTACGCTTTAAGTACGCGCCCGTCATCGACTTCGAAAGCCGCCTTGTCTTCGTCCATTTATACTGCGCATACTGTTTAGTCGTATAAACAAATATTGAGCTGTACGTGATGTGCCGGTTAAAATTTAATAAAGAGCAGGAAATGATATGCACCTCCAAAAGTGTCTGAATTTTTGGGTGCATATCACCGAACTTGCTCCTTGTTTTTATGGATTTATGTTTAAATTATGCTCATCGGGACTATCCTTACTCCCGGGGAGGAATCTTTATGTCTTATAAGTATATGTATCCACGCATATGAGAAACTGCCGTTTTTTCCTGCGATTCTGTTGCGACGATCAACGAAATCTCCCATATAACAGTTTGCGCTGAACAAAATATCCCATTTATCATTACTTGTAATGCGTGGGTGGATATTGTCTGATATTATGTCATTTATAAGCTCATCGGCAGTTTTGTCAAAAGTGACACCTGTCAGCTCCTGAAGCCGCAGGAATATATTCTGATATTATCATATCCTGTTGCAAAAAGTTCTGCCTCGGTTTCTTCATTGTAATAGTATTCCGCCGGTGCAAAAAGACCGATGCTTGCCTTCATGCATACAAGTTCATCTTCTGTTTCATCAAAATAATATTGTTCAGTGAGCAGTCCGCCGTACTGTCTCTCTTCAAGCTTTCTTATGAATACTCTGTATCTGTTTTTTCCCGCAAGATAATCTTCTCCGGTGTATATACTCTCTCCGTCGAAAGTGGAACGAAGTTCGGCTTCCGAAATTCCGAGCTCAATATCCACGAGCGGAAAGTATTCCGACTCATATGTGAGAACAGCATCTTCTCCGTGATCCTTTTTACAGCCGGATATGAAAAAGAATATTATGAGAATTGCCGATACTATAAAAATAACAGTCCGTTTTCTGTTCATAATATTCTCCTTTCCGCATACATAAATGATCTTACAATTTATTTTATATGATAATTATCTGCGTGTCAATTATCCTGCAATGATGAGATAAGTGAATGATACATACGGAGTAAACTGATATTTGCAAAACCGATACATTTGTTGTATTATAATATTCGCGAAAACAAATAAAAAGCAGGTGGCGTATGAAACTTAACAGGACAACAGCTTATGTTGCGGCGGTAATTTCATTGATTTTATTGCTGTGCGGATGTAATCAGACTGACGATAATGCCGTATCTTCGGGAAACGGTGAAATGTCAGGCGAGGAATGGGAAATTGCGGAAATAATATACCTTGACGCGGATTATGATCAAAAAAGCAGATCAACATATTTGTATAACGATCATGGAGATATGTGTCGCTATGAAAGCTATGATGAAAATGATGTTCGTGTAAATTTATTCCTGTGGGAATATACATATCTCGAAGACGGCAGGGTATCTTCGGTATATAATGACGGGGGAGATGCCACAAGCAGCTATAATGATGTTTATACATGGGATCCTTCAGGGCGTATAGCCTATATCGACCGGACATGGGATGACGGATCGACGGGAGGCCCTGAGATGAAAGCATATGACGAACAAGGCAGGCTTATCGAATCAGCTGACGGGACATATCAGTTTTATTATACATACACCGATACAATGAATACGGTAAACAGATATTGGATCAAAGATGACAGTTGTGAATACACTGTCAGAAAGCTGAACAAAAACGGAAGTGTTGAAGAAATGAGAGTATATAATGTGGATGGTTTCCGTGAGTATACTGAGGCTGATCTGAGTCAGTATACAGTATATGAGTATGACAAAGACGGAAAGCTTGCCGGAACAGTGAAATACGATGCATCGGGAAATGTTGTATCTGCAAGCAGAAATGAATACGAAGATGACTCTCACAGCTACACATCAACAAATTACAATTCTTCGGAGGAAATAACAGGGTACTCCGTATATAAATACAGACCTCTTTCGGAGATTACAGAATAAAATAAGGGCAAGCATTGCTTGCCCTTGTTGTTTGTAATTATTCCAGTATCCCTCTTACTTCATCAAACGGTTCGATGGTGCGTTTGAGGATGCCGTTAAGGTAGGCGATGAGGATTCCGTAGTTTGTTACGGGGATATTCTGGTCTTTGCAGCAGCGCATACGATAGAGTACTTCTCTTTCCGTAAGCATACAGCCGCCGCAGTGAATGACCATTTTATATTCGCTTACATCATCCGGGAACTGTGTGCCGGAAGTGAATACGAATTCCGGATTCTGCCCCGTTCTCTTTCTGATGAGGTTGGGGATTTTTACTGTTCCGATATCTTCGCACTGACGGTGATGTGTGCAGCCTTCGGAAATGAGGACTTTGTCTCCGTCCTTGAGGTGATTTACAGCGTTTACTCCTTCAACCACTAAGCGCAGATCGCTTTTGTATCTTGCCATAAGAATGGAGAAAGATGTAAGAGGAATATTTTCCGGAACCATCTTGCTCACCGGTCCGAATACCTGTGAGTCTGTGATAACGATTCTCGGAGGATTTTTGAGCTTGTCTATTGTCGCCACAAGCTCCGTATCCCTGCAGACAAATGCGCTTGCACCTCCGTCTAAAATATCACGGATAGTCTGCTGCTGAGGAAGGATAAGCCTGCCTTTGGGAGCGGATTTGTCGATGGGAACAACGAGGATAACCGCATCTTCCGGTGAGAGAAGGTCTTTTACTATATGCTTTTTGTTTTCTTCGAGAACTCCGAGTTTTGCCGCAAGCTCTTTTAATTCGTGAATGTTATATTTTGTTACTGCGCTTACATACAGTTCGTTTTCTGCTGTTTCGGGGATATTTGCGAGAAGATCGCATTTGTTGTAAGCGATGATATAAGGGATATCTTTTGCCTTGATAAGTTCAATAAGGTCTTTGTCAACTTCACTCATTCCCACAGATGCATCTATTACCACAATGGCAAGGTCTGTCTTGTTGAGTGTCTGCTTTGCCTTTCTGACACGGAGTTCACCGAGATGCCCTTCGTCATCAATACCCGGTGTGTCGATGATTACAACAGGACCCAGTGGAAGAAGCTCCATTGATTTCTGAACAGGATCTGTTGTGGTACCTTTCACATCGGATACGATGGCGATATCCTGGTCTGTGAAAGCATTGAGAAGGCTGGATTTTCCTGCATTTCTTTTGCCGAAGAAGGAAATATGTATTCTTTCGGAGGAGGGTGTCTTGTTCATTGATTTCTCCTTGCTTTATTATAAATATTCTGATATACAAAGGCAGAAATGCCTGTATTTATCTTATTTCAAGTATATCACAAAAAAAACGGAAACACAATTAAATAAACCTGTAATACGGTTCTCCTTTGTTTTCATCGGAAATTATCCTGAAAAACGGCCGTCGAATACCATAAAAATCGGTTGATTTATAAAATTATACATTTTAATCATGAAAAAATTTTATCAGGATAAAAAAGAATGAAATTGACTGGAAATTGGACATTTAACTATTGCAAAAGACAGTGTGTGTAGGTATAATGTATGTATCGCTTTAGAAAGAGGCCAGAGAAATGAAAAAATATGATGTATTGAAACTTGAAAACCAATTATGCTTTCCTCTTTATGCGTGCTCAAGAGAAGTGGTAAAGAAATACCGTCCTTTCCTTGATGCTATCGGACTTACTTACACACAGTACATTGCTATGCTTGTACTCTGGGAAGACAAGAAGATCAGTGTTAAAGAACTGGGCAAAAAGCTTTACCTTGACTCAGGAACACTCAGCCCCATGCTTAAAAGCCTGGAAGCAAAAGGTCTCGTTACACGTACACGTTACGTTGCTGACGAAAGACTTTTGATCGTTGAGCTTACAGAAGCGGGCGAAGCTCTCAGAGAAAAAGCTCTTGTTGTTCCCGAACAGATCAAAGGCTGCATTAAAATGGATGAGGACAAAGCGAAACAGTTGTATGAACTCCTTTATGAGTTGCTTACAGCAAATGAAGAGTAATGGAGAATCAGGAAAAGGGTAGTAGTTTGCAGGCTGCCCTTTTTTGTTTACCCTTTTATGCTTGTCTAAATCGTCATATACGGGATTGTTTTTTCGCCGCTGCCGCTCATTTACTGCAAGTAAACCACGCGTCATCGGCTCAAAAGCCGCACCCGTCTATGAGCGATTTATCCTGCGCATAAATGAGATTTGTCATAATGCGTGATATGTTTGTTGTTTTTTCATCGTCAGTGCTCACGTACGCTTAAGTACGCGCCCTTCGTCGCTCCAAAAGCCGCCTTGTCTTCGTCCATTTATCCTGCGCATAAATGTGAATTGTATTAATGGTTGCTGCGCGGCTGTCGCTCATTTACACATAGGTAAACCACGCGCCGCGTCGAAACATCTTTGATTTGTCTCGAAAGTACCTGAAGGCACTTTCTCATTTCATAAAGATGTTTCTCCTTGTTTCGCCAAAATAGGATTTTGGCGAGAGTGGGAAAGTAATTGCAGATTGTGTGGAGTTTTTAAATTTTTGTTGTGGGTTAGGATATCAAAAGCCGCACCCGTCTATGAGCGATTTATCCTGCGCATAAATGTGAATTGTAAAGAAGAGTTATAATATACTGTGTTGGTTGCATCGCAGTTTTTTATTTGCAGAAAAGAAAAAGCCCTCTCTTTGGGAGAGCTGTCAGCGAAAGCTGACGGAGAGGGGTTACATTCGTGAACATAAGAAGATATTAACAAGAATACACGGCATAAAGCCGGTTACTTTCCCATACTCGCGGAAATCCTATTTCCGCGACAAAGGAGAAACAGCTATATAAGCGGAGAAATGCCCTTCAGGGATTTCGGAGTAAATCAGAGCTGGCTCACACGCAAGGGAGGGAAGAAAGCGTAAGCTTTCAGGGAGGGATCGACCTTTAAACCTGAACTCAATAAATCAGCACATATACAGCCAATCCCCCTGAAAAATCGTGGATTTTTCTTCCCCCTTTGCACAAGGGGGGACTTTTTGTGTGTTTCGCTTCGTATTTCCTGCAAAAGAATACACGGCATAAAGACGGTTACTTTCCCATACTCGCGGAAATCCCATTTCCGCGACAAAGGAGAAACAGCTATATAAGCGGAGAAATGCCCTTCAGGGGATTTCGGAGTAAATCAGAGCTGTTTCGACGCGTGGGTTGGGTGGGAATCAGTACTTTCTCAGACGCAAGAAGATATAAACAAGAATATACGGCATAACGGCAGTTACTTTCCCGGACTCGCACAGCCCGTGTTGTTGCGATAAAAAAGCTCCCTGTTTATCACAGGGAGTACATAGGTATTGATCAATACCCCATATTTTCGTTGATGAATATTATTTCGTATTCGCAGGAGGAGGGTTTGTCGAGTATTACGGACATACCTCTGCATATCCTCTCATCGCTGTCGCAGTCATAGCATTTATCTGCTTTTACTGCGCAGGGAGTATTTCTGTTAAGCCTCTGTGCATTCAGCGGAGATGCGACATTTCTCGCTCTGTGAATCGCGGAAGAAAGGTCTTCCGTGATTTTGTTTTTGCCGACGACAAGATATACTTTTTCATGTCCGTAAAATATTTCCGCAATACGGTTGCAACTTCCGTCAATATTTACGATTTCTCCCGTACAGGCTATGGCATTTACTGACGAGAAATATACCTGTGCATTTCTCGCTTCTTTTCTCGCATCGTCCGCAGTCTGATTTTCTTTTGGCTGCCAGTGCCATACGACATCATTGTTTTCGGAAAGCTTTTCATAAAGCTTCATATCCTGCAGTGTTATTGAACCTCCGAAAGCAACTGTCTTTCCTTTTACAGTGTCTGTTATGTAGTCTGCCGCATCAATGGCAGTGTCAAATATACTTATCTTATATCCATGTTTTCCGAGATTATTTCCGATAGCCGAAAAGTCCATAATTTCCTCCGTTTTTTGTTTAATCATACCATATGATACTGATGATTGCAATTTAATAGTGTTTAGCGGATATTCTTTTGTGTTATGCACAGCAACATCTCTCTGAAGCAGTCCATCAGTTTCAGGGCAGTTTTAGACATAAACTTATTTTTGTGATATACGATGTAATAATTTCTTTTTAAGTTTGCGTCGGAAATTTCCCCGGAGATTATCTCTCCGTCTGCAGTATATTCATTTATGAGTAATGCGGGAAGAATTGCAAGGCCGATGTTTTCCTTTATTCCGTTTATTATCGCCAGAGTATCTGAGCTTTCCATAAGTATGCGGGGCTTCATTCCGTTTACAGCAAATATGTGATCTGTCAGTTCCCTTGCGGCACTGCCTTTTTCGCGGAGAAGAAACGATTCATTTTCAAGCATTGCCATATTTATGTTTTCGCACCTTGCAAGATTATGTGATCTGTTCATGACAAGGAGCATTTTATCCGTCGCTACGAGTTCTTTAACAAAATCTGTTTCCTCCGGCTCGCCTTCAACGACTATAAAATCCAGCTCATTGTTCCATACGTCTGCACACAGTCTGTCTATGTTTGCAACGGTTGCACTGAGCGTAACGTTCGGATAAAGTGCAGAGAACTGCGAAATAACTTTCGGAAGGACGATGTTGCCGAGTGTTATGTTTGTTCCCACACGCAAAATACCGAATTCGTCGTAATTTTTCATTTCTTTTTCCATTATGTCAAAAGATTCAACGATGTGCAGGGCATGGGAATAGAATTTTTTTCCGCTTTGTGTGATATGTATCCTCTGATTTACTCTTTCGAAAAGTTTGATACCGTAATAATTTTCTATTTCCTGTATGGCACGGCTGACACTTGGCTGGCTCATATAAAGCTCTTTTGCGGCCTGTGTAATGTTTTCGTGCCTGTATACGCTAAGGAATATTTTAAGATTTTTTATGTTCATTTTTGGTTCCTTATTCATATTATGTATCAAGTTTATAAAATTATAGCATTTTACATATATCTTTACAAGAAGTATACTTTTTACAGCAGTAAATATGGGAGGGAATATGCAACAGAACATAACAAAAAAAGAAATTCTTAAAAAGTTGTTTTTGAGTAACCTGTACATAAGTGCATTCACTTTCGGCGGTGGATTTGTCATTATTACGTTTATGAAACACAAATATGTACACGAACTGAACTGGCTTACGGAAGATGAAATGCTCGACCTGACAGCGCTTGCGCAGTCGTCTCCGGGAGCCATCGCCGTTAATGCGGCTATACTTGTAGGGTGGCATGTATGCGGGTTTATGGGGATGGTTGTGTCCGTACTCGGAACTATAATTCCTCCGATGGTGATACTGTCCGTAATATCTCTGTTTTATGCTGCTTTCGCTTCAAACCCGTATGTTGCTCTTGTGCTTAAGGGAATGCAGTCGGGAGTGGCGGCAGTGATACTGGATGTAGTGTTTTCATTGGGAGACAATGCAATAAAAGAATCTCCGGGAATCAATTCTATGATAATACTCTGTGCATTTATCGCAGTATTTTTCATGAAGGTAAATGTGGCATTGATAATCCTGGCATCTGCATCCATAGGAATAATCAGGTTTTACGCCTGCAGGAAGGAGGATTGAATGAAATATTTACAGTTGTTCTTCAGCTTTGTTCAGATAGGCCTGTTTTCTATAGGAGGAGGTTATGCGGCAATGCCGCTTATTCAGGCACAGGTAGTGGAAAAATACTCCTGGCTGAACCTCAGTGAATTTACGGATCTTGTTACCATTGCAGAGATGACCCCCGGGCCTATTGCCATAAATTCCGCCACATTTGTCGGAATCAGGATCGCGGGAATTCCCGGAGCGGTGATTGCTACTTTCGGATGTATTCTGCCGTCGCTGTTTATTGTGTCCGCATTGTCCTTTGTGTATTACAAATATAAGGGACTGCCTCTTCTTGACAGCATACTGAAGAGTATCCGTCCTGCAGTGGTAGCACTTATTGCTTCCGCAGGAGTGAGCATACTTTTGCAGGTGATATTCGGTGGCGGAGCGATGAACATTTCCCATATAAATATCACAGGAACGGTCTTGTTTCTTGCGGCATTTGTTGCGCTTCGCAAATATAAAAAGAACCCCATACTTGTTATGGGATTATGCGGAGTTATGGGACTGTTTGCAGGCATTATCTGAGTAATTTCTCCGCGCCGCAGGCGCAGGCCTGCAGGGCCTGCTGCTCAAAGGCAGAGCCTTTGAGGGCCTGAGTGCACCTTCGGTGCACTCAGGCCGCCTGCGGCGGGGGAAACGGTATTATTTCTCAAAAAATGCAACGGCGACAGCTCCCGGACCTACGTGAGTTCCGATTGTACAGCCCACTGTTGTGATCTGCAGTTCATCTGTATGTCCCTGCCAGAGTTCTTCACTGTCTTTAATATATTTTTTCAGGAGTTCATCTGTCAGTCCGCTGTAAGCAAGGGCCAGCGGCTTGTCAAAGTTGATCCCTCCGCACTTTTCAACAAGCTCACGGAGAAGATTGTTTCCCTTTTTGGATCCTCTCGCTTTTCCCACAAGTTCGACTTTTCCGTCATTTACGGCTATTACAGGTTTTATGGAGAGTATTCCGCCGGCAAGCGCCGTAGCAGCGGATATCCTGCCGCCTTTTTTCAGGTATTCAAGAGTATCAAGAAGCGCCAGGACGCGTATTTTGTTTTTCTCCGCATTAAGCTCCGATACGATTTCTTCTGCGGAAAGTCCTTGCTTATTGAGCGCAATTCCTCTCAGCAAAAGTATTCTCTCCCCGATACAAACACTGCGGCTGTCAACAACGTATACTTTCCCCTCATATCCTTCTGCCGCCATAACAGCACTCTGGTATGTTCCCGAAAGTTCTGATGATAAAGTAATAACGATTACTTCGTCTCCGTTTGCCGTAAGATGTTCATATGCCGACATAAAATCTGCAGGAGGAATCTGACAGGTGGTGGAGAGTGTGTCTGTTTCGACGAGTTTTTCGTAGAACTCTCTGTGTGATAAATTTATTGCATCGAGATATTCGTCTTCCCCGAAAATCACTTTCAAGGGAATGTGTGTTACTCCCAGTTTTTCTGCCTCTGACGGAAGCACGTCCGATGCGGAATCTATGATGAATTTTATTGCCATTTTTATGTCCTTTCAGTTATTTTCTATATCTGTTCAATGTTTATTCTCAGATTGTCCGAAATGAGAGAGAGTACCTTGTAAAATGTATTCCTTTCTTCCTCGGTAAGTCCGTTTCCTCCGGAAATTACCCATTGGCGGATATGTTCGTTGACATATTCTCCGAGCTCTTTTCCTTTTTGAGTAAGTTTTATTTTATCTCTGTATTTCTTTTCCCCGGATTCGATGTATCCCTGCTCCGAAAGCGTTGACAGCCCCCTTGATATTGCGGCTTTATCCTCAGAGCACAGTCTGCACAGTTGGGCTGCGGTCAGTCCGTCTTCATTTCTTTGCAGGAAATATATGCACATTGCGTGAATTCCTTTGAGATTGAACTTTGTCATTTCCGTTGTCTTTATTTTCTGTATAAATTTGTAGCAGATATTGATCCCTGTTACAAACGCTTCAAATCTGTCCTGCATTTGCGACTCCATAATCGTTGATTTATCAACATTATAACGATATGATGTTGATTTGTCAACAAGTTAAGCGATGAAAAGCGAATATATACGAAGAAAGACATACAGTGTCCGCAAAGTACGCCTGCAAAGACATTGATTCCGCACATAGTCTTTGTGTTCATATACACCGGAATACCCTGTAATAAAAAAGACCACCAAAAATGTATTTTGATGATCTTTTATGCTATGCTCTGTATTTCGGGAAAAACTCCGTATCGGGATCGATTTCTCCTTTATCGATACGGTGCTGAGTGAGCTTGTTATAGATGTCCTCGTTGTGAACAAGTCTTCCGATACAGAAATCTTTGAGGTTTTTTTCTTCTCTTGCGAAAGATCTTTTGAATTTGAACAGCGCATCATTTTCATCGGAAGAGAGCCCTCCTCCAAGATGCAGCCATTTCCTTCCGCTTTCAACACCGAAATCCGCAGCGTATTTGAGAATAAGATTATTTGCGGAAAGATTATAATGGTTCGGATCTGTTGCAGACAGATGATAATGCATATACTCTTCTGACAGCATAAACAGAGATGATGATATTATCTTTCCGTCGTATAATGCGTTTACAAGAATGAGATCTTCTCCGAGAGCTTTTTTCATATCATAAAAATAATCTTCCTTGAAAAAATAATACGTAGTTGCATTATTTTTCTTCATAGTCTCATAATACAGGTTTATGAAACTATCCATATTTTCGCAGTTGAGATCATAAACGCAACTTACACCTTCTTTTTCTGCTTTTCTGATGCTGTTGCGACATTTTGACGAAAACTGCGTTGCAAAAAAGTCGTCTGTAAGTTCAATGGCAAGTGTATGACGATTAAACACAGCATTGTACATATCGCCGAAATCCTTATGATTCTCTTCAAGCGGATGGAAGCGCACAAATTCACTGATAATATTGTTTCCGATGCAGTAACTGTTCCATGCTTTGCGGAAATTTTCTATGAGCAGATTTTTATCTGTGGAGTTTACGATACACGGTCCGCCGTATCCGTAGGGAGATGTTATGTCGTAATAAACCGCATCATCCATATCCTGCGGAACTTCACGTTTTATATATGTGTTGCATACGGTGCCGTTTTCATCGGAATACACAAAAGTGTCGCAGATTCCGTTTTCTGCCTTTTCGTAGAGTTTTCCGTATTCTGTGTGAAAGTATACGTCTTTTTGCTGTAATGTTTTTTCACTCATATCAAATCCACGCTTTCTTCAAAACTGTTTATCAGGTCGATCTGCCTTTGAATATCATCTTTGTCGTAACGCTGGTCGCAAAGTAACGACAATTCTCTTTCGTATAACTCTCCCGTTATTCCGTTGTGTGCAGGCCAGTGAACAGGACAGTACACGTCATTCGCTATCAGGTGGCGTCGCAGTTCGTTTCTTAAATTATTTTTTACAAGTACGGGAACGAACAGCGGCACATCATTTTCGCCTACTGACGGGAATACGAACTCGATCAGCCTGTTGTCTCTGAGACCGTTATATATTATCTTTGCATTTTCAGTTCTTTTTTCTTTTGAATATATTATCTGACCTGCGCATTTTACGGAGTTTTCGTCCGGCGCGTAGTCCAGATAATCTTCTTCGAGAAGTTCTTCCGCCTGCGAAAATTTATCAAGAAATATCTGCTTGTCTCCCTTTGCATTATCTATATATTGTTCCTTCAGAGCGTATCCGTCGTGACGCAGGGAGAGATATTTTTCGTTTGTGTCTGCCGGAAGTGCAGTATTGAAATTTCCGTTTGTTTTTGCCGCAAATCCCGCACCTGCGACAGCGCCCCATTTTCTGAGACTTCCAACATAATAGTCTGCATACTCATAAGCAGGCGATGAAAGTACCGAATGTGTGACATCATGTATATGTACAGCATCGGGAAGGGATTGCATTTCCGTTGAAAAGCCGAAATAATCCACAGTGAGAATGATATCGCAGGAAAACGAAGGGTTAATGATGCTCACAATACCGTTTTTTAACACTACATCATAAAATTCCACAGATATTCCGCATCTGAGGAACGGTTCAACCATACTGTCGCAGCAGTACGATGGCAGATACGCAACACTGCAGTCACGGTATGAAAGGATGTCCTGTATTGTTGCATATAATGCGCCTCTCCCGGACATATACAGGCGGGAGTACTCCGAATACTTTTCCCACACGGGATAATGTTCTTTTTCTGCAGTCGTATACCAGAATTCGCTGCCCATTTCAGGTTTCATAGATTATCTCCTGCTTGCTCAGGACAGTTCATCTGTCTGTTTATTCATATCTGCCCTGACGATATGCAGACTGGCTGTCTGCTGGTCATCCTGAATAATGTCGCTTCTTTTGATTACTTTTATAACTGTATATAAAAGCACTTTTATATCAAAAAGCAGTGACATATTTTCCACATACTCCGCATCAAGGCTGAACTTGTCGTCCCAGGATATTGCGTTTCTGCCGTTTACCTGCGCCCAGCCTGTAAGACCGGGACGCACTGCGTGACGCACTCTTTCGTCTTCACGATAATACGGCAGGTATTTCATCGGAAGAGGTCTCGGGCCGACTATGGAAAGTTCCCCTTTGAGAATATTCCACAATGAAGGAAGTTCATCAAGGCTTGTGCTTCTGAGGAGGCGTCCGAATTTTGTAAGTCTCTGCGGTGACGGAAGAAGCACACCGTTTTCATCGGTTTCGTTGGTCATACTTCTGAATTTGTAAATTCTGAACGGCTTTTCTCCTCTGCCTGCTCTCTGTGATGAATAGAATACAGGTGAGCCCATATTTATTCTTACTATAAGCATAAGAAGTAAAAACAGCCATCCGAAAAGAATCATTGCCGTAAGGGACAGCACAATATCTATGGCACGTTTTATGAAGCGGTTATATATTCCGTTTATTTTCTTTTGTTGTTTGTCTGTTGTTGTGAACTGAGTTTCCAAGAGTTGCCTCCACATTGTGTATTTTGTTGTTATCTTAAAGACACATAAATTCAGGTTATTATACCATAGTATACGGTATTTGTCATCTTAATTCTTCGGAAGTTTTGTTTATTAATGTTTTTTTGCCGAAAAAAAGCACCGTCAGAACGGTGCTATATGTTGAGATTTGTGTTTACAGTATATTTATGGAGTATCTGAATAGGTTTATACTGCATTTTCGATGTTCTCAGACCTTCATCGCCCGAGTCATCTTCGCGGTTTATGACATTAAGATTTACCGGTGAAATCTCCTTCATATATCTGATGAAGCTGTTGAAAAGGGTAGGGTATGCTCCCGTATATTTTGTCAGTGCCTTCTCAACATGAAGTATCAGCATATCTCCTATGATCTCCCCGATGGTGATGCCGATGAGTTTATCTTCTGCGTACAGTCCTCCGCAATACATTCCGAGTTCTTCAAATTGCTCTAAAAGTTCGTATGTCCGGCAGAATTCCTCGTTTTCGAGCTCTGTGGAAGGTTCTTCCCTTGAAATATAATATTCCTCCAGCATTTTATGAACATTCAGAGAATCTTCTTTTTTTATGGGGCGAAGATCAGGTTCTCCGTACAGTTTTTTGTATTTGTTTATATGGTTTCTCTGCCCGCTGAATTTTCTTCCGGGGAAATTTTCCATTTCGTTGTAGTCATAAAGATAATCGCTCCATCTTCTGTCGTAGGAATATTCCGTTACGGAAAAATACGGATTCCCGCCAAGCTCTGCAAGCATTTCTTCTTCCACGCAGTAAAACACAAGTGGAATATTATTTTCCTTTGTGTATCCGCACAGTGCTTTCAGCGCCCCGTCAACATCTTTTCCGAAAGGATAACTGAAAGAGACTATTCCGTCGATTATTACCCGGGAAATAAATGTATCATTCAGCACGGCAAATTTAAGATCACTGCTTTTGTTCCACATAAGAAACGATCCGAGGGAAATGTCGTTTGATTTGTACGGACTTTGTTGTATTATCGGAGAAAGTTCTCTGAGAACTTCCGGTGAATAGTCAATAAAATTAATCATATGTTTACCTGTATGTGCGTTATAGCTCAGGCTGATAAAAATCAGTCGTTTTATACAATTATGTATGTGTTTTATTTATATTTTTCAGCCATTTTTTTCAGATAGCTGTTTTTGAGCTCACATTCCTGTTTTAATTTTGCATTCTGTTCTATAAGATAATTCATATATTCTCTGCAGAGTCTCACTCCGCCTCTTACTTCCACATCTTCGTGCTTTTCCATATCATCAAGCCATTTAAGAAGGGAACGCTCTCTTATTTCATTGAATGTATTGTCTGTATTTTTAAACATAGTATTCTCCTGTGCATTATCAGATATTACTGCAGTAAGTATATCACAAAAATATGTATGAAACCATATTATGCACATTTCTCCCTGAAAAATGCAGGTGTTATTGCTGATTTTACACGAAAAGAGACTGAACATTATGTTCAGACTCTTTTTTTATGAATTGTGAGTTACGGATATATTATGATCTTTCGTAAGCTATTTTTCCGTCAACTATTGTCATTTCAACGACGACATTTCTGATATCTTCTTCATGGGTATTATTTAAGTTTCTGTCAAGGATTACCATATCCGCAAGCATTCCCGGAAGGAGAGAGCCTTTGATATTTTCTTCCTTGCTCATATACGCTCCGCCTTTTGTCATTGCCCGGAGTGCTTCCTGCATGGTGATTGCTTCTTCTTTGCCGAGACAGTGTCCGTGCATACCTTTTCTCGTCACTGCAGAATACATTCCCCAGAACGGATTGTGATGTGCGGAAGGAATGTCTGTGCTCATTGAGATATTTACTCCCGCATCTATTGCGGAACGCAGTGGCATAAATGTTCTCTGTTGTTCTTCGTGAAGGAGTTTCGGATATCCGTCGGCTTCGTTGTATATGAACGCAGGCTGTGCCGCCATGATAATATCTGCTTCTGCCATCATTTTCAGCACATCTTCATCTGCATAATAACAGTGAATAAGCTGATGACGACGGTCTGCAGGGTTCTCTTTATACGCGGAGTATATTGCTTCTGCGGCTTTTTTTACGGCAACATCTCCCATAACATGTATGCCTACGCCCCAGTCGTTGTCATGTGCTTCTTTTACCCAGCCGTCAAGTTCATTCAGATCAAGGCGGAGAGGAAATTCCTCTATATTATCATCTCCCACGTAATTCCATGTGCGAAGGCTTGTTTTTGATGTGAGGCCTCCGTCAATGGCCATTTTCAGATTCCCGATTCTGAGCCATTCATCTCCGAAACCGCTTGAAAGTCCGAGTTCACCGATAAGTCTGTCGGAAAAGTCTTCATCTTCGTTTATGGCAAAACCGTGCCAGCAGGGCATGAGGTTTACTCTCAGCTTCAGTTCCCCATTATTTCTGATCCTCTGATAGGCTCGTATCATACTCGGTGTGACGCCTGCTTCCATAATGCTCGTAATACCGTATCTGAGAAATTCGTCCTGCGCACGTCTTATGGCGAGGGTTATCTGTTCGCCTGAACCGAATTTGCTGTCGCCAAATGCGGAGGGCATAACATCTCTTACAAGCTGTTTAGCGCTTCGGAACAGAAGACCGTTGGGTTCACCGTTTTCGTCTCTTCCGATGGTGCCGCCCTTTGGGTCGGGAGTTTCTTTTGTGATGCCTGCGGCTTTAAGTGCCGCACTGTTTGCACAGCAGGTGGAGAATATTCTCTCTAAAACAACGGGATTTTCCGGCGAATACGGATCGAGATCGTACTTTGTGGGCATTCTGCCTTCAACAAACTGTGATTCTATCCAGCTTCCGCCCTGAAGCCACTGCCCGGGCTGCATCTTTTTCGTATATTCTCCTACAAGCTCCGCAAGTTCCTTTATACTGGGGATGCCGAAAGTGATTATCCCTTCCATAAGCATACCTGCTTCCCACATATGACAATGGGAATCGTTTATACCGGGAATTACTGAAGCACCGTCAGCATTTATTATCTTCGTATCTTCTCCTGCAAGTGAAAGTATTTCGCTGTTATTTCCCACAGCAAGGATCTTTCCGTCAGATACGGCGATTGCCTGTTCTGTACTGTTTTCATCATCTACAAGATGAACGCAGGCATTATGTATGATTATATCGGGGATATTGCACAGTGAATGTTTCATGATTGTCTCCTTTACGGAATATACCGTGATTGTCTGCAATAAGAAAGTTTATATAACAAATATACCACAATCTTACCTGCAGTCAAGTGTATGCAGGGCTTTACAAAAAATAAAAAATCCGCCTGCATATTGCAGGCGGATTTAAGATAAAATTAATTCATTTCGTTTCTGCGTTTTCTGATTACGAGAACCGTAGCCATAAGGACAAGTGTGAAGCAGATAACTTCTGTCATATTGTCGCCTGTCGGCGGGTTGTCTGTTTCAGGTTCAACTTCTCCCGGTTCTTCTGTGTCGTCAGTGATATCGTCATCTGTCTTGTCATCACTTGCGTTGGGGTCAGTGAGTTTCCAGAGCTGTGCTCCGTAGTACGGGTTTGCTGTTCCCACGAAGAGAGCGTCATCTGTTGCGAGAATATTTCTTACACCGTAGTTGAATTCATCACCGAATCCGTCGATTGTGACAGCTTCAAAGTTAACACCGTCTTCTGTGCAGTAAAGTTCGAAGCCCGGATCGTCGTTTGCTGCGATAGTATCAGATACACGGATGTAAAGATCTACTTTTTCCTGATCGATCTGGCCGATTTTGTCACGGATTGCCTGAATTGCTTCAGCGAGCACTCCGAGAACTCTTGCGCCCGGCTGACCTTCGAGTTCAGCAGCTGTTTCTTCAACTTTTGTCTGAAGTTCACCGAGTTTCGGCGTTGTTGCGTCGAACAGTTTCATAAGTGCTGATACAGTTTCTGTTGTGTCTTCACCGTAAAGACCCGCAAGAATTGTTGCGAGTGAGTCTGTAAGTGAATCGAAAAGCTGTTCAAGAATCGGCATTTCGCTTTCTTCGCCTTCAGCACCTTCTTCGCCTTCAGCCCCTTCAGCACCGTCTTCACCTTCAGCACCTTCAGCAAGAGTCATTGTATACCCGCTGACAAAGATTTCAGCAGCTTCGTTGATGTCATCCATTGTGATGCCTTCCGGGAGAAGTTCCGTGTAGTCATCATCCGGGAAGATCTTATCTTTCAGGTTTTCAATGATCTGAGAAATTTCTGCAGAGATTTCAGCATTGATATCTTCTGCAACTGCGCATACAAATGCGAAGAGGAACGCAATCTGGCTCTTGAATTCCGGCTGTGTCATTTCGAACAGGTCGCCGTTTGTGATTTTTGTCACATATTTGTAAAGCGGATATGCATCGAATGTGCCGATGTAAAGTTTACCGTTGAATTCTGTAGCTCTCCAGTTATACTGTGTTGTGCTGCGCGGGAGGTTGTTGAAGCCTGCACCGATCTTTGCATTGAATTTTACGTTGGGGTCGCCAAGGTCTTTTTCATCACCCATAACCATTTCAACTGTGCCGTCGGGGAGCATGCGGAAGAGAGCTGTTTCATTTTCCATAGACTTGTCAATAAGGCTGAGACCATAGAAGTATGCATCCATATTGCCTGTATTGATTCCCTGGATAAGACCTGCCACTGTTGCGAGCATTGAGCCCATAGCGTCTGTGAATGTGATGAAGTAAAGGTTTCCGTCATAAACAACCGGTGTAAGTGTGTAGTTGAGCGGGTTTCCGAAGCCGTAGTCAAATTTTCCGTCTGCGCCTACGAATTCTTCCCATACCCAGCCATAAGCGTTTGCATCGGGATTTGTGGGATCTTCATAACCTCTGAACACAACGCCGCCGGCTGTTGTCATCATAGAGAAATAAAGTTTGCCCTGATAATGAGCCATATCCCATGCGTCGCCGCCTGTTGAACGGAACTTGCCGTTAATGCAGTACTGACCGAAATCAGAAGGATCTGCGATCATTTCATAGTTTTCGCCGTCTGTTGTCTGCATTGCGATAAACTGCATTGCATTTGCATCAGCGCCTTCCGGCTGGTATGTATATGCGTTGTCGTTGCCGCCTACATACAGTGTCTTGCCGTCTTCGGATACTGTGGATGCACGAAGGTCTCCGCCTGCATCACAGTATACAAGTTCCGGAGAAGCCTGAGCATTTGATTCAATCTTCATAAGAAGGCTCAGTGACTGACCTTTTGTGCTTGCGCCTGAACCGTTGAAGTATGCTACGCCGTTAAATTCAACTGAAGAACGGAATCCCCAGATAGCTGCGATAGTGTGTCCTGATGCTTTTGCAACATCAGTAGCATTGAGTGCAGCAATGTGTTCCGGGTTTGCAGAATCAAAATATGTTTCTGTCTTTCCTGTTTCGTTGTTGTAACGGACGATGCATGCTTTACCGTCTGAAGGTTCTGATGAGATTTCGCCGTTTGTTACGAGATCAACAAGTGCTTTCGCACTGTCGCCTGCCATTGAGCCGACGATGCTGTAAAGAATGTTTCTGTTGCTGCCGATGTAGACATAATCCCCGTTTTCATCTTTGAGGTGTCTCATTGACCATGCATAAGAATTGTGGCGGTCTGTGCCTTCTTCAAGGCCGTCAGCTTCGCCTGCTCCGTTCTGCGGATTACTTACTTTTTCGATCGTAAGCGATGTGTTGAACGGAAGCTCTTCTGCCGCGAATGCAGGGCTTACTGCACCGAGCAGAAGCATCACTGTCAGCATAAGAGCGACAAGTGTTCTTTTCATAATTTTAATTCCTCCTTAATTATGACCTGTAACACAAATTTTATCATACATGATACAAATGCGCAATTTATTTGTTTGCGTGAATGTAAATATTTTCTTTGTATGTAAATGCTATACGATACGTGAGTGGCATATTACGCCCCTCTGCTGTGTATAATTTAATATGTTTATATAACCGGATAATATTTTTTTATAGACAAATTGGAAAAAAAGTGTATAATTTGTTACATGGAGAAATCCTCCGAATATTCTGAACAGGAGTGTGGACGAATATGAAACTTATTATAAAAAATAACTATGAAGAAATGAGCGACTGGGCTGCGCAGCACATCGCAGATGCAATCAACAACCATAAAGAAGACCGTCCGTTTGTTCTCGGCCTTCCCACAGGCTCTTCTCCCATCGGTGTATACAAACGCCTTGTTGCAATGAACAAAGCGGGGACTCTTTCGTTTGAAAATGTTGTGACATTCAACATGGACGAATATGTAGGCCTTCCGAAAGATCATGACCAGAGTTACTGGTACTTTATGCACGAAAATCTCTTTGACCATATTAAGATACCAAAAGAAAATATCAATATTCTTGACGGAATGGCAGAAGACCCGGAAGCGGAATGTGCACGTTTTGAAGAAAAGATCGCTTCCTACGGCGGGATAGACCTTTTCCTCGGCGGATGCGGAGTAGACGGACATATTGCATTCAACGAACCGTTTACATCCCTTACTTCACGTACAGGTGTAAGGGTCCTTACAGAAGATACACTTATCGCCAACTCACGTTTCTTTGACAATGATATGACAAAGGTCCCGAAGACGGCACTTTCCGTAGGAGTAGGTACAGTGTGCGATGCAAAACAGGTGCTCCTTCTCATCAGCGGCCACAACAAAGCCCGTGCCCTGCGTCACTGCGTCGAAGGCGGAGTTGACCACGCATGGACAGTAAGTGCCCTTCAGCTTCATCCGGACGGAATCGTTGCCTGCGACGAAGCTGCCTGCGGAGAACTGAAAGTAAATACTTACAAGTATTTCAAAGATGTTTACAGAAACGAAAAATAACATTCCGCTCACATGTTGAGTAACAATAACTGCCGCATCCGGTGCGGCAGTTATTTATTTTTATGTCACTTTATATATTAAAGAAATAAAGAGTAAATTAATTAATTTTATTCATAAATTCTCCGGTTTCATATGTAAGGTGAAGAGTGTCAAAAATTTTATTTTTTGCTTGACTTTTGCGGTTTGTAAGTGCATAATGGACGTTAAATAACATTTTGGAGAAAAATATGTTATTTTATCAAAAAAACACTAAAAAAAGAAAAAACGGAGGAATCGAAGATGAAAAAGGCACTCAGCTTATGTATGGCATTATTGATGGTCACCTTGTGCTTCCCTGTATTTGCAACAGGGGAGACTGTTACGGCGAACGAAAATGGATTTACTGACATCGCATTCTCGAACGGATTCTATGGTTATTGTATTGACCACAAATTGTCCGGAGCCTATGTTGGTGACGTGTTCAGTGTTTCAGATGCGTCGGTAGCAAAAAGTAATATTGACGACAGCAATATTTCGCAATGCCTGAAATACATTTTTACACAGCATTTCGAAGAGTTGTTTGTTTCTGACGGAAACGACGGTTATGTTATCAGAGATGATAAAAAAGATTCTGTAATTCCGTCTGCAATATACAATCTTTCTGATGGTGATTATACTTGGGGTGATGGAAAAACTCTTGCGCAGAGTGCTAAAGCCTATGACGGTCCGGCTATCCCGGATGAAGGATATTCAATCGTAACATCAGACAACAAAGAAGTTACGTTCTATTTTGCGGTTTTTGAACCGAAAAATGATGGGCAACAGAGTTTTTTTGCATATAAGATAGACGTTAAGGATGTTGATGCTCACGAATGCGAATTCGGAACAGAATGGAAATCTGATGGAGAAAATCACTGGCACGAATGCGAATGTGGAGAAAAGAAGGACGAAACGGAACATACACCTACAAAAGCGGACTGTGTGACACCGTCGGTATGTGAAATCTGCGAAAAGGAACTCGGCGGTGTTGACAAGGATAACCATGTTGGGGAAACTGAACTCAGAGGTTATAAACCTGCCGGAGAATTTGAAGATGGTTATACAGGCGACACATATTGTAAATCATGCAACGGTCTTATAAAAGAAGGCGAACCTATTCCTGCAACTCATGAATGCGAATTCGGCGAAGAGTGGGAAAGCGACGGAGAAAAGCACTGGCACGAATGTGTATGCGGAGAAAAGCAGGACGAAGCAGAACATACACCTACAAAA
>SVCP01000082.1 GCA_015058295.1 Anaerofustis stercorihominis | reverse complement strand
CCCCCTGCGTCTTTATTATTCTGCTTATATCCTCACTTACGCTTATACGCATCTGTGAGTCCAGAGCGCTGAAGGGTTCGTCAAGCAGAAGTAACTGCGGCCTGACGGCAAGCGTACGGATAAGCGCCGCACGTTGTCTCATACCGCCTGAAAGTTCCCGCGGATAGGAGTTGATAAAATCGCCAAGACCATATGTTGTGAGCATATCTTTTACATATTTTTCACTTTCATTGTTCAGTCTTCCCTGTATTTTCAATCCCAGGAGGGTATTATCAAGAATCGTATGCCATTCAAACAGACAGTCATGCTGAAGCATGTATCCTATAGAGATGTTATCCGAGACATATTTTATTTCGCCGCCTGAAGGAGTACTCAGGCCTGCAAGTATGGACAAAACAGTTGATTTGCCGCATCCGCTTGGCCCTACAAGGGAAATAAATTCACCTTCATTAATATTGAGGGAAAAGCCTTCGACCGCCACAGTTTCGCTCTTCGGGGTGTGATATATCTTTGAAAGATCTTTGATTTCGACCAAAGGCTTTGTCATATTATCCTCCTTTAATGGTTGGCGTAAGTTGTATCAACAAGTACAGAATAGTCGGTTCTCGTATCAAGTTGACCTGACTGTTGCATAATGTCCTGCAGAAGCTCAAATCCGTCTTTTTTCAGAAGAGTATCCTCAGCAAATGCACATATCTCTTTGTATCTGTTGATAACTTTTACCATATCGTCTACGGATGTGTCCGTAAAATGAGGAGCAATTACCTGTGCGGTCTCTTCTGCAGAATGGCTCCACACATAATCCAGCCCTTTTTGTATTGCTTTCGTAAATCCTTCTATAATTTCAGGATTTGCCTGCATATAGCTTTTCTGTGCCTGATATACCGTATATGGAATGCTTCCGCTTTCAGTTCCCAGGCTCATAACCACATACCCCTGTTCGGCTTTTTCAAGAGTTGTTGCGTTAGGTTCGAACAATGATACATAATCTCCTGTTCCTCCGATAAAAGCCCCGCTCATGGCATTGAATGCAACGGAAGTGTCAACGATGCAGTCAACGTTCGGTGTTATCCCGTTTTTGCGGAGAATATATTCCAGCACCATAACGGGCATACCTCCGACTCTGCCACCGATTATATGAGAGCCACGGAGTTTTTCGATAGTGAAGTTCTCATCAGGTTCTCTTGCAATAAGGAATGAACCATCGCATTGGGTAAGCTGAGCAAAGTTTACCACATAGTCCTGTTGCCCTGCATTATAGAGATAAATGGTTTGTTCAGGGCCCGCAAGACCTATCTGACAGTCTCCGCTGAGGAGAGCAGCCATTACCTTATCAGCTCCTCCCGCATTGGTGAGTTCCACCTTAATGCCGTACTCCTCGAAATACCCTAATTCCATTGCCACATATTGTGGTGCATAAAATATAGAGTGGGTGACTTCACTGACATTTATTGTTGTCAGTTCATCTGTTGATTCACCGCAGGCAAACATACCAATTGCGAGTAGCATGGAAATTAAAACGCAAAGTACTTTTTTCATTTGTTCTCCTTTCGTTTTTCGGAATATAATATGCAATGTGTCTCTTTGTGTGTTAATGTGTTTCGTAAAAGAATATATTATTGTATGAAGAAAATATTGTATGTCAGATTAAGAGAAAGCATAAAACAACAAAATACAGGCATTTTCAGAAAAGCTGCGGATAAATTTTTAGGCAGAACGAACAATGAACGTTCTTATGAGTGTATGGATATATATGACGAAAGGCTTGTCAAAACGGGAGTACTGTTTACATATTCCGGGGACACGGAAGATATTTATGAAGCGATAAATACTGTATTCACTGAAAACGGATGCGAAAAAATCGCTTTTGAAGACTATACTGTACGAGAAATCACAGGCATTGATGGTATAGATGGAACAAAAGAAATTCTTGAATGCCAGCTGAAAAAGTATTTTGCGGAGAATAAAATAAATTCATATTCTTTTGCGGGTATTATTCTGTCAGAACGTACTGATCCTGAGCTTACTAAGATAATAACAGACTCATTCCGGTATATAATTCTGTATTCAGATGACAGAAAAAATGCTGAACAGGCAGGTGACAGAATGATGGAATACAACGCATCATCTGCTGTAGTGACCGACAGAATAAAAAGTCTGAGTATGTGCGACACGATAATAGACCTTGCCGGTACAAAAGAAGAATTATTTAAAAATACAGGGAAGATATATTTATGCCCGTATATTAAATTTCCGCAACAGGACGAAAGCATGCTTTTTTATGGATATTCGGATAAGTTTGCTCCCGTTGTACTTTCCGCAGCGTACAAACAGGCATTTTGCGCGGAATAATCAGAATAATATGCCTTGACTGAAACGGTTTAAAGGTATATAATATATCGGATATAAGATGAAGATTAATACCACTATGGAGGAAAGATAAATGGCATCAAAAGAAGTTCTGTATACCAGAGAAGGTTTTGAAGAAGCTAAAAAACGTTTGGAAGAATTAAAGTCCGTAAAACGTCATGAAATTGCCGATAAAATCAAGGCAGCAAGAGAATTCGGTGATCTCAGTGAAAATGCTGAATACGAAGAAGCAAAACAGGAACAGGGATTTATTGAAGGCGAGATCCTTGAACTCGAATATAAGATTAAAAACGCAAAGATCATAGATGAATCAACTATTCCTGCAGGTGTGGTTCACATCGGTTCAAAAGTAAGGATCTATGATGTTGACATGGAAGAGGAATATGTATATACAATCGTAGGCAGCGACGAAGCTGACCTCGATGAAGGCAGGATTTCAAACGAATCACCGGTTGGTGTTGCTATTATCGGCGCAAAATCAGGCGATAGAGTTAAGGTAGCCGCACCTTTCGGAGAATACGAGATCGAAATAAGAGAATTATTATAATAAGGGATGTACAAGGGGATAATTTAATGATTTCTAAAGAGCATTATGATTCTTTACCTGATGTTGTCAGAGTAAAGGTAGACAAGTTCAATACACTTACAGATGCGGGAATGTATCCGTACGCATCAACAAAATATGTACGCACAACGACAGCAAAAGCAATCACAGAAGATTTCGAAAGCCTGAACGGACAGCATGTATCCATCGCAGGACGTGTTATGGCTAAAAGAGGTCAGGGAAAGGTTTCTTTCTGGGACCTTCAGGATTCTGACGGCAGAGTGCAGCTTTTCGTAAAGCGTGACACAATGGGCGAAGAAGAGTACAAGCTTGCAAAAACATATGATATAGGTGATATTATCGGTGTTGAAGGGGAAGTATTTATGACTGAAAAGGGTCAGATCTCCGTCAGAACGGAAAAGATCACTCTTCTTTCCAAATCCATTCAGGTGCTCCCGGAAAAATATCATGGTCTCAAGGATATCGATACACGTTATCGTCAGAGATATGTGGATCTTATCGTAAATCCGGAAGTAAAGGATGTTTTCATCAAGCGCACGCAGATCATCAAAGCGATGAGAGAATTTATGGACAACCGTGGCTTCCTTGAAGTCGAAACTCCTGTTCTCGCAACGCTCGCAGGCGGTGCTTCCGCAAGACCGTTCATAACACATCACAATACACTGGATATCCCCATGTATCTCAGAATAGCAACTGAGCTTCCGCTTAAAAGACTTATCGTAGGCGGATTTGACAAGGTATATGAAATAGGCAGAATCTTCCGTAACGAAGGTATGGACGCTACGCATAATCCTGAGTTTACAACAATGGAAAGCTATGAAGCATACGCTGACTTCAACGACGTTATGGAAATGGTTGAAGAAATGTTCTCATACATCGCTAATAAAGTAAACGGAACAGATATCGTTGAATACGATGGACATGAGATATCTCTCAAAGCTCCGTTCAGAAGAGCAAGAATGGTAGATCTTGTTACAGAAAAAACAAACGTTGATTTCGACAAGATCACAGACCTCGAAGAAGCGAGAGCAAAAGCGAAAGAACTCAATCTTCATGTTGAAGCCGGCTGGGGCATTGGCAAGATTGTCGAAGAACTTTTCGAAATGTATGTGGAAGATTCTCTCGTACAGCCCACATTCGTAACACATCATCCGGTAGAAATCTCTCCGCTTGCAAAAAAATGTGCAGATGATGAAAGATACACGGAACGTTTCGAAGTATTTATTGCCGGACACGAATATGGCAACGCATTCAGTGAGCTCAATGACCCGTTTGATCAGAGAGAACGTTTCGCAGATCAGATGAAGAAGAAGAGCGAAGGCGACGACGAAGCTCATCCTTACGACACAGATTTCATCAACGCTCTCGAAGTTGCTATGCCGCCGACAGGGGGCCTCGGAGTAGGGGTGGACAGGCTTGTAATGCTCCTTACAGGACAGACAACCATCAGGGACGTGATCCTCTTCCCCACAATGAAGCCTCTGGACTAAAAAACCCAGTAAAATCAAGGGTTTTCGGCATCCCAAATCCGAGTTGACAACAAATTGACAACAATTTTTCATATCAATTTGAAGAATTGTAACGCA
>SVCP01000081.1 GCA_015058295.1 Anaerofustis stercorihominis | reverse complement strand
CCTTGCCCTTTCGGAAAAAGACAGAAGTGTGGTAATTCCTGCACGCGAATATGCGGAAGCGAAGAAAGCGAGAAACGAACGATACGCTAATGTGGTTGCAATGGCGCTCGAACTTCCGGACGGCACTATAATAACAGGAAGAAGTTCACGAAGAATGGTAGCCGCAGCAGCGGCAATCCTCAATGCGATTAAGCATCTTAGCGGCATGGCTGACGAACTGCATCTGATTGCACCGGATATTCTCAAGAGTATACAGCATCTCAAAACAGATATGCTGATGTCCGAAAAATCCAGCCTTAACTGTGAAGAAGTTCTCACAGCTCTCACAATTTCTGCAACAGCAAATCCTGTAGCAGAAGATGCTCTGCACAAGCTGCATGACCTCAGAGGATGCAAAGCGCACTGTACAGCTATCTTAAGTGACAAGGACGAAACTACACTCAAGGCACTCGGAATCGATGTTACGAGTGATCCTGAATATATTTCAAACAACTTATATTACGGTTAAAGAGAATGTACGCGAAATATTTTGTACTTTTTGCCATTCTGTTTACAGGATGGTTCTTGAGAAAAATTAATTTTATAGACGATAAGATGAACGATAGTATCAACAAGCTTATCGTCTATTTTGCATATCCGTGCCTTATTGTTCACAATATAGGCAATCTCGATATGGCAGGCAATGTACTCACATCTTTTCTTATAGCATTCGGACTGAGTCTTGCAATGCTGTATCTATACGGATTTATCAGTTACATTTATGCGAGATTCAGGAAGTTTCCTAAGGAAACCTCAAATCTGTTTGAGCTTGCGATGACAACACCTAATGACGGATTTATGGGATTTCCTGTTGCCCTTATATTTTTTGGTGATATGGGTCTGCTGCTGATGCTTGCACATAATGCGGCAATGAATTTCTATCTTTTTACATACGGAACAAGTCTGCTCAGAAGAAATTATGAGGGTACGCGAAAGGCGGCACCGGGCAGAGTTTTGAAAGCTTTGCTGAAACTGCTGCTTAACCCTAATATACTCGCCTTGTTTGTGGGTTTCATTATAAGTTTCATCGGTGGCACGATACCCGAACCTGTAGACGACTATCTTGTATATATAGGAGATATTTCAACCCCGATGGCAATGATTTTTATCGGTTCAACACTTGCAGGCTATAGTTTTAAGGAAATCATCAGAGACAGACTGGTAATCGAGGCCGGGTTTGTTAAACTGATACTGCTTCCTGTGATTACGGCAGCCGCAGTTTATTTCATGCCGGTAGCTCCG
Source organism: Anaerofustis stercorihominis (assembly GCA_015058295.1). Classification (GTDB taxonomy): domain Bacteria; phylum Bacillota; class Clostridia; order Eubacteriales; family Anaerofustaceae; genus SVCP01. The sequence goes on along the minus strand of SVCP01000081.1, from coordinate 3,277 downwards.
GTTATAAAGTGTATTGTTGTTCTGGGAACGTGTTTTCCGACAGCAGCGACGGTTTCCATGCTTTCACAGCAAGAAGGACATGACCCTGCTCCGACAAGCAAGGCATTGTTTTTCAGTACGGTCCTGTCGATGGCTACAGTTTCTGCCGCACTTAAAATTATCACGCTGTTATTCATGTGATATATAACAGCATGCCATAGTCTGATTATTGTCTGTGTGAAATGTCATTGTAGATGGTGTAATCGTCATGTATTTTGTAGAATGCCCTCTCCCGTTCATGGAGTATCTGCATTCTCTGCATTATAAGGCATTTTGACATAGCAGACAGTTTATGAAATGTATTAATAAGTTCGCTTGATTCGGAACCTTTGCCGCTCAGATAAATGCGGCCAAGGGTTCCTTTTGTTATGTCACGCATTACCAGAGTCTCGAGATCGATTTTGTAAAATGATGCGAGAGCATCAAGCATATACAGGTCTGGCAGGAACCAGCCGTTTTCGTAGCTTGAATATGTAGTGCGGGCTGTGTTGAGTTCTAAAGATATTTTTTCCTGAGTCAGTTTTCTGGAAGTTCGCAAAAGCCTCATGTTTTTGCATAAAAATTCCAAATAAGCACTTCTTTCCATAATATCCCTCCTAATTTTTAAATTTTATGAATTTTTTCAGAAGACATTGAATTTCTTTTCGTGTTCCAGTATTGATTGCATTCTTTTGTTGATATCACCTTTCGCCGCCTCTGACAATTTAGAGTAACTTTCGACAAAATCCAGCGGGTCTATGCTGATGGAAGTTCTTTTTATAAGTGACAGCAGATGTGCAGTGATGTTGAAATATATGATGTAGTCGAGGTCAACGTCGTAAAATATTGATAATTTGTAAAGAACAGGAAAGGTAGCGAATTTCAATTCCGATTCAAGCTTTGAATATGCCGATCGTGAACATTTGAGTTCGTTTGCAACATCTTCTTGTGTTAATCCGTTAAGTATTCTGAGTATGCGCAGATTGCTCGCGATAAAGTTCGTACCTTTGTATAAATTCTTTGGTCTTTTTCTGTAACTCATTTATATCTCCCCTTTCAGGTGAATGTATGTGCTGTATCCGTACATAATATAAGAGTCAGAAATTGAACAAAAAGTTTCGCTTTTTGTCGAAATTTCTCCAAAAAAAGCGAAAAAACCCATATCCCCCCAATGAGTTATAGCGTGTACCCTTTAGAGTGTGAAAACACCGTACATACAGTTATTAGACTGAAAGCGATAAAAACACCAACTCGCAGAGGGAGACGAACTGTTATGGAATTAAAAGAAATAAACAAAAAGGAAATGGGTGCAAGAATCAGAGCACGAAGAGAAATGCTGCATATGACAAGGGATGAACTCGGCAGATATTTATCTGTTACAGGTAAGTTCATTTCGGATATTGAATATGGAGACAAGGGCGTTTCATTAAAGAATCTTTATAAGCTGAAACAGGTACTGGGAGTGAGCACTGATTACATTCTTGAAGGCGATGTAACGGTGATGACAAGTGATGAGAAAAGAAAATCGCTTAATGAAAATATACTTGGTTCACTGAGCGTATGCACTGTGGAACAGCTCGGATGCATGGAGCAGATAGCAAGACTTTATGTTGAAGGTGTGGTAAATAAGGAATAGATATCGTGGACAAAGAACTGTTAAAAGAGCTGATTTGCAAAGAGTATCCTAATCTCATCAGACATTTGAGAGTCCTCGAGGTAGAGGCGGATGACCTTGAAGATGTGGCTGATGAAGTCATAGAAAAGGCATTGAAGTACTACAGAAATCTGAGAGAACCTGAAAAGATAGGTGCATGGATTAAGACGATTGCGGACAATACAGCCAAGAGATATTTTCGCAAAAAGAACAGACGCGATAAGTTACGCGTTGATCTCAATACTGAATTTGGTGAAATCGATATTGAGGATATACTTGTTGAGGAAGTAACGACAGAAAAGATTATCGTTGAAGCTGAAGCCAGAGAACTTGTTGAAACGCTTCTTGATACATTGTCTGCAGACGGCCGACGTATCGTGCGGATGAGATTCTGGGGAGAATATAAATTCAGAGAAATGGCAGACATTCTCAACCTTAATGAAAACACAGTAAAAAGCATTTACTTCAGAAGTTTGAAGAAGCTTAAGGAAGCATATCTGAGAATTTCGGGAGAGGAGATTCGTTATGGCAGATAACATGAATAATGACAGAAAAATGAAAGAAATTATCGCTGATGCCGTCGACAGACAGCTCGACAAAGAGCCTGAACTTACCATGACTCCCGAAAAGCTCAAGAAGAGAATGGCAGCGAGAAAAGTTGAAAGAATAAAACGACGCGCCAGGAACACAGGCATAGCCGCTGCGCTGATTGTGGGTGTCGGTGCAGCCCTGGTAATCGGCGGTGACTTTGACGTCGGAGCAGATAAGAGACCTAAAGAAGAAATCATTACCGAAGACGGCGTGGTGATTGAAGACGGGGGATACGGAGCTGAAGAGTCGAATGTTTGGACTGTTTACACATGGCATGATGTTGAATTATTAAAACAAGATTTTGAAGATATATATATACCCAAATACATTCCAGGAGGGTATACATTTAGTGAGTTTACTATAGAAGAAAGTGAAATAGGCGAGTATTTATATGGATATACTTTTTTGAAAGTTGACAATCAATTAATAAATTTGGAATTTTTCATGCCTGATGTAGCATTAGTATCATTAGATGTTGAAGGAACAACGGATGTTATAAAGAGTTTAAAAGGAGATATCTATATACAGGAAGACGATAATAAAAGGGCCACCATACAGTTTGATGATGGCACAATTATAAGATTGCGAGGAAATATTTCCAATAATGAAATAACAAAGATTATAGAAAATATTTATAATTAAAAGGAACCAGTATAACGTGTCTTGAGATGTGTTCCAGTACTGTTTGTGTCAGTAAATAAAATTTTTGCTCTGTAAACTTTTCCTTTTGTAAGAGTAAAAGATTTACTCGCATTAATTGAGTAAGCGTTATAAACCGTTTTTTTATAAGTTTTTACAGGGATTCCTGTGGCAGTTCTCCATGAGCCGTTATACTTTTCCTGAAGTGTAATTGTACAGGAGGCTTTAGTAGCTTTTTTATCAAAAGACGCATATGCAGATACTTTTCCAGATGTACTACTTGCGCGTGTTGTTCCTACGGAACTAGCATCTACTGATGCTGACGCTGACAGTGGCAGGGCCAGTACGAGGATGGCTGCGAGTAAAAAGATTATA